>CAYOGP010000155.1:0-5193 GCA_964403555.1 uncultured Spirochaetales bacterium
TGCCACGCCGAAGAAGAAGGACCCTGCCTGGCAAAAGGTCAGAAACCGTAACGTTATCGGCTAGTAACGCCTTCTTGCCATTGACCCAGATCGCTCCATTTTTCAAAAACTCTCTCGCCTCCCTCTTGGATGACGCCAAAGACGTTTCCGGCAGGAGATCCAAGAGGGGCAGACCAGACGAAGTCAAATCCAAGGGATGTTCAGTGTGGGGCAGGTCCGAGACTACTTGGCCCAAAATGTCCTCTGGAATCGCCCTTGGATCCCCTCCACCAAACAAAGTTTCCGAGGCAAGTTCGATTTGGCTACGCTCTCCTGTTCCATACAAAAGATCAGTCATATGCTGTGCCAGATTCCGCTGTGCATGTCTTTTGCCAGGATTCTTTTTATGGACTTCCAATATGTCCAAAATTTCATTTTTTGAAAAATACGTAAACCAATTTAGAAAATTTCCGACCTCTTCATCGGAGACGTTTATCCAGTACTGATAAAATGTGAAGGGCGAGGTTCGTTCCCTAGTCAGCCACAACGCGGAGCCCTCGCTTTTCCCTATTTTCCTTCCATCTGAATGAGTCAGTAAGGGTGCGGTAACTCCAAAACAACCTTGCCCCTCTGAGCCCAAGACCCTTCTAACCAAATCGATTCCAGCAACGATATTCCCGTACTGATCGGAGCCAGCCATCTGCACGGTGCACTGACGGGATCGCCGAAGCTCGAGAAAGTCGTAGGCTTGTAAAAGCACATAACTAAACTCGGTATAACTAATTCCTTGAGCTCGCTCCTCGAGTCTAGTCTTGACGGAATCTCTTTGGATCATGGAGTTAACGGAAAAATGTTTACCGACATCTCGCAGGGCATCGACAAAACTCAAGCCCGACAGCCAATCCGCATTGTTCAAGATCTCCGCCTTTGCTGGATTCTTTTGGTCAAAATCTAGAAACCTTTCGAAAACGCGAAGCTGCCCCGCAATATTTTCCTCGACCATATTCCTCGTAATAAGTGGCCTCTCTTTATCTTTTCCTGAAGGATCTCCTATAAGGCCGGTGGCGCCTCCCATAACAACGAGTGGTTTATGTCCCGCTTTTTGCCAAAGGCCTAGAAGCTTAATCGCTACTAAATTGCCAACGGTTAAACTATCGGCTGTTGGATCAAAACCGCAGTACCCAACACGGGGACCGGAAGCAAGGTGGAGCTCTAGCTCAGAATCAGCCGTCTGCTGATAAAGAAGACCTCTACTATCAAGTTCTTCCAAAAAACCTTTGGTCATCTCCAGTTCTCCGGCTTCCTCGTTTTATCTGGTGAGATGAAGGTATCAACTCGAAGATCCCACGCCTCTTGTGGAACCCAAGAAAGCCACTGAAATTCGTATCCTATACCGCATCGAAAGGCTTGGTTTGCGGTAGGCCGCGACAAAGCCCTATCAAAGAAACCTTTCCCACTCCCAAGACGAACCCCTCTACGATCGAAGGCCAACCCTGGAATCAGAATGAGATCCGATCTTTTGAGCGAAACTCCCAACATCGTGATTGGAGGCGTAAGGATTCCAAATGCACCCGGCACCAAGTCTTCGTATTTCTCACAGGCCACGAACTCTAAGTCCTCGCCAACCACTCTGGGCCAAAGGATACCTTTCCCTTCAGACTTGCTGATATCAACAAGTGGCTTCAAGCACAACTCATGTCTTCTGGCATCGTAAAAAATAATCCGCTCGGCATTTTTGAAGAAACTGCCGTTCGCAACTCTTTCACAAACGAGTCCACTAGATCTTTTTCTCTCCTCGCATGAAATATTCGAAAGCTTTGAAAAAATCTCTTTACGAAGGAATCTTTTACGATTCATCACGAGCCTTTAAAACGCTAATTAGAAACCTGGTTACGATCAAGGAGCGATTCTTCTACTAGTTCGATCAGTGCTTTTAATTGAGCAGACTCCTCTTCAAGAAAGCCAGATTGCCTTTCTTGCGTGTCACTTGACACAATCAGGCGATTAGCAAGGTTCAATGCCGCAAGAACAGCTACGTCGAGTGAATCTACCGCCGATGCCCGGTTACGGAGTTCACCCATTGTCTCATCGACCAACTTTGCCGCCTCTTTCACAAGATCTTCTGCACCGTCACTCCTAATCCGGTAGTCGCGTCCTTGTATTTTCACAGGGACGGTCTTCTTGGTCAAACTGCACCTCCCCCTTCAATCACATTGTCGATCCAGCCCACGAGTTCATCTATCTTTTCAAGGACGTCACGGCGGCGATCTCCTGCGACGCTAAGCTGCTCTTCGAGTTCTCGAATTTTCCGTTCGTTCGAATCAATTCTTTCTTCTAACAGAAGAATTTTCTGCTCGCCCGAACGGAGATTCGATAGTAGTTTGCGGACCCCCTGATCAAGCCTCGTCATCTCGCTTGCTCGCTCGACTTCCGTGCCCGAAGGATCCGCAGTATCAATCACCGTATTGGGGTCGTACCGATCGGCCATATAGTCCCCTTCTCCAATGTCCTACATGCTACTGAGGGAGCCATGGTACTGCCAATATCCAATAGTCAGGGGGTAAAAGTTCTCGATTGAAGGGAAGATTCGCCCATTAAATAGATATCTACTGCCCGAGCCGCTTCGCGGCCTTCCCATTGAGCCCACACAACAAGAGATTGCCCTCGGCGGCAATCGCCCGCAGCAAAAATCCCTGGTTGGTCAGTCACGAAATTTTCGCAATTGGCCTGTACATTGCGTCTAGCGTCCAAGGCCACTCCTAGCTTTTCGACTACTCCTTCATGTATCGGGTGCAGAAAGCCCATCGCCAGAAGCACGAGGTCGGCGGGTAGATCAAAGGCGCTGCCTTGCACCTCGCTCATCGTCTCAAACTGAGGCCGTTCTAAACTATCACTTTCAAATTGAAGTCTTACGGCGTGTAATTTTCTCACAGCTCCTTTCTTACCACTCAAATGACTTGTCTGAACTGCATATTCACGGTCTCCACCTTCTGCATGAGAACTCGATACATTGAAAACCATCTTCTGAGCAAGAGGCCAGGGCTCAGAAGCATGACGACCCTCCGGTGGGCGGGGTAGGAGCTCAAGTGAGGTAACGCTCGCGGCTCCCTGTCGATGGGCAGTGCCTATGCAATCGGAGCCCGTGTCACCGCCCCCGAGAATGACAACATGCTTGCCCCTCGCGGTAAGTTCGTCGGAAGCAGGTATCGAATCTCCCGCCAGTCTGCGGTTTTGCTGCACGAGATAGTCCATCGCGAAGTGCACGCCTTCGAGAGTTCTCCCCTCAACAGGAAGATCTCTCGGTTGCTCTGAGCCAATAGCCAACAAGACAGCATCAAAATCACTCCGTACATCCAATGCACTCGATTCCAAACCAACATTTACACCGGTCTTGAAAGCTACGCCCTCTTCTCTCATTTGCTGAACGCGCCGATCGATCACCCACTTCTCGAGTTTAAAGTCCGGTATTCCATAACGAAGCAATCCACCAATGCGATCGTTCTTTTCAAACACAGTCACCTGGTGGCCAACACGATTAAGTTGTTGGGCGGCCGAAAGTCCAGCCGGTCCGGAGCCCACTACGGCCACTCTCCGTCCGGTACGCCTTGCCGGTTTAATTGGCTTAATCCAGCCCTCATCCCATCCCCGGGACACGATCTCCCACTCTACCTGCTTAATCGTAACCGGATCACGATTGATTCCGAGTACACACGCCTGTTCGCACGGGGCAGGACAAACCATTCCCGTAAACTCTGGAAAGTTGTTTGTTGAATGAAGTCTTTCCAAGGCGTCCTGCCAGCGGCCCCTATAGACCAAATCATTAAAGTCGGGAATTATGTTGCCAAGTGGACAACCGTTGTTACAAAAAGGGATACCGCAGTCCATGCAACGAGATGCCTGAACCTGAACGCTTTCTTCGGGTGAGCTTTCCTGTACGTGGAGGTAATCACTGACACGCTCGCTAACAGGTCGATAGGAAACTCCTCGCCTGTCGTGTTTCAAAAAGCCCTTGACGTCACCCATTTCCGCTGCCCGCTTTCATTCGTTCCTCTTGCGCGCGCTTGTAATCTTTCGGAAAAACCTTGACGAACTGAGGTAGGAACTCGTTCCAATTTCCAATCACCTTCCTTGCCTTTTCGCTCTGGGTATACTCCAAGTGACGACTTACAAGTTCACGAAGCTCCCTAGTATCTGAATCATCTAAAGGGTCAAGATCCACTGTTTCCAGGTTTACCTGCGTGGAAAATATTCCGGCCTCATCTAGAACATATGCAATACCACCACTCATCCCAGCACCAAAGTTCCTACCAGTACTACCTAATATAACGGCGACACCACCAGTCATATATTCACAACCGTGATCACCAATTCCTTCGACTACTGTCTTAGCACCGCTATTTCTCACACAGAACCTCTCTCCTGCAACTCCTTGAAAATATGCCTCCCCCGCTGTCGCTCCATATAGAACAACGTTGCCAGTGATTACATTCCTCTCCGGTTGAAAAGTCGCTTCCGGCGGTACTCGAACAATTACTTTCGCACCAGAAAGACCCTTTCCACAGTAGTCATTCGTGTCCCCAAAAATTTCAAAAGTCATGCCTTTTGGACAAAACGCCGCGAGACTCTGACCAGCACTTCCGTTCAATCGGAGAACGATTGTGTCCTCAGCAAGCCCATCTGCCCCATGGCGTCGAGAAACTTCCGAACCCAAAATAGTGCCAACCGTGCGATCACGATTCGTAATATTCCTTTCAATTACCACTGGCCTCTTTTCCTCAAGAGCAATGTTCGCAGCTTGAAGCAAATCTGCGTCTAAAACTTCATCCAATTCAGAAGCAAGTGTCTGTTCTTCGCAATGAAAGGTCGAATGAGATACTTTCGGCTGGTGAAGTAATGCCGAAAAGTCAAGGCTGCTCCGTTTCCAATGATTCTCAGCTTTTTCGACGTCTATTTTGTCAGCTCTACCAATCATTTCGTTTACCGTCCGAAAGCCAAGGCGAGCCATGTACTCGCGGAGCTCCTCCGCCACCCATAGCAAGTAACGAACGACGCTTTCAGGTTCTCCGGCAAATCGCTTCCGTAATTCCTCATCTTGCGTAGCGATTCCCACGGGACACGTATTCAGATGACATACACGCATGAGAATACAACCCAAGGCAACAAGGGGCGCAGTAGAAAACCCGTACTCGTCCGCACCTAACAATGCAGCCACGG
>CAYOGP010000156.1:0-5177 GCA_964403555.1 uncultured Spirochaetales bacterium
ACGGCGGGTTTTTTCACCTGTAAACTCGTCACGACCGTACGGAGTTTTTGTAAGATAAGGCTCAAGCTCCTTGGTGAAGCGGATTAGGTCCTGCTCGTTCGCAGCATTTGTTAGGATTGCTCCACCATCTTTTTTTATAGCGAGAAAAACATCTTCTAATGCCGCGTCAGATTCAAAATATTGCAATGACATATTCCCTCGAAAGTGCATTTTTCTTACGATAACCTTATTCCTCTGTTTTTACTACAAATTCGTTTTCGCAAGTTTCTTTCCGTAACTAAGGAGTCTGTAGTTCAAACTCTAGTCAACAGTCGGAGGGATGAAAGATAATTATCCGCTGTTAGATCATTCCTCACGGTAAAGCCAAATGTTCTGGAAATCAAAATTCTTCGTTGGCGTCTATCATCTTAAGCGAGGGACAACTTCTTTCGTTCTCGGCGTTTTTCAAAGTCTTGCGAAGAGATCCAGAAAACGCTCGAAAGTTGCACGTGTCTTTGTCTTTTTCGGAACGGGAACAAGATAAGTGTTCAGGAAAATTTAAGATCTTTTGCGCTCCCAGGAGTGGATTAGATCTCCGGCGGTTTCGGCAAACATCTTCATCATAGAGTTAGTTTGTTCGTAAGGCGTACTCGAGTAACTAAAGGTTCCGCTGGTTTCGAAGTCTCCTATTAATTCTCTGCGCTTTTCGAGTTTGTCGCAGATCATCGCGGGGTCACCCCAAAGATTTGCCGCGAGAAAACGCTCGACCATAGTTTCCTTACCCATTTTAGCCAATTGGTCTGCAGCATTCGCATAATGTTGGTAGGAGCGTCCTGCTTCAGAAAAATGTTTTTTTTCAAGCATCTCGTAGTGATTCATTACACTCATCAGGTACTGGACCATTTTGTCGCGCGCAACTTCCTCTGCTTTTTTTAAATCCTTGTGGATCGAGATAAAATCCGCAATTACGAAGGGTGGTGCGTCCTCACCTTGCTTGGATTTAAAGTCCTCTTTATACGTATTGCACGCGTTCACCATGCCTTCCCAAGGGAATTGGGAAAATATCATGGCGCCGAGACCAAGCTCTGCCGCTACTCCGAATGACTCAGGTGACATGCAGACCATGAAGCGGCGTCCTTTGAAACTTCCCATAGGTCGTGGCCTGACTTCGACTCTGGGTTGCGGATAGAATTTTCCGTTTCCTTCCACGAAGCCTTCTTCACAACCTCGAACAATCATTTCAGCAGCTTCGTTAAAGCGCTCACGTGCCTCTCCCATATCTTGTCTAAGGCCTGTGTATTCGCATCGCGCTAACCCACGTCCCAGACCCATGACAGCGCGCCCGTCTGAGAGGTGGTCGAGCATGGTGAGTTTTTCAACCATACGAAGTGGATCATTCCATGGGACGATAATTGCACCGGTCGCGAGTTGGAGTCGCTTGGTCCGCGCGGCGAGGTAGCTAAGGTACTGAAGATTATCGGGACAGATGGAGTAATCGGTGAAGTGATGTTCAACCGTCCAAACAATATCGAACCCCATTCGCTCGGACTCTACAATTGATTCGATCTCTTTTCGAAACATTACAGTGTCGTTGTGGTCATCGTGGGCTTGGATCACTTGCTGAATTCCAAACTTCATGGGAGAGCTTCCTTTCGGCTTAGCGCGTACCTGCCGCCGTTTTGTTAACTCAGCAAACACCTGCTCTGTTTAGGTTAGAAATTCTAAACGCCTTCCATCACGTTCACCCAATCCTCGAGAAGTGCTTCTTCTCCAGGAGGAACGTGAAAAATAGCCTGATCGTACCCGAGTCTTTTGAGTTCTTGAAAACGTTCTCTTAGCTCGTCAACTTCAGCGGTCATTGTAGTCTGTCTAATAAGGTCACCCGTTATGAGGTGCTTCTCATCATCGCGGAGAAACAAAGCGTGTCCTCGGTGCAGACTGAGATATCTGGCATCTGCAGGTTTATAGCCACTGTAGAGCTCTCGATAACCTGCAAAGTATGGATTGTCGTCGAGACCTTCGGGTGGGTTTAAGCCTTTTCCCACAGCATCAGCTTCCGATTCGATAAGACTGTGCATATAGCACGCTGCAAACAGTCCCCCGCGAGCCATCGCCTTCGGGCTGTCGGCAGGCTCACCTGAATCCAGGGGAGTTCCCCCCATAAGGATTACTGATCTAGTCGAATTTGGATCTTTGCCTAAGGCAGAGCGGGCCCGACGCATATCGGCCATTTCAGTTCCTGCTATATCGGGTTGGGTATAAAGATTCATCCAATGAGCATCAACCTCAGCTGTCAGCTCTCGCATCTTCGGTCCTTGGGCAGCTACATAAACGCCCACTTCCTCGTCACTGTTAAAAGTACGTTCGGGATGAACGAATTTAATCTTTCGAGTTCGACCTTCGAAATCCCATTCCACGGTTTCGCGACGAATAAGGGCATTAAAGGTTTCAACATAGATCTTGAGCTCACGTCGGGTTACTGGAGGATGCCCCATTGCTCGCCTTCCAGAAAAGCCGGTTCCGATCCCCATGAGTACCCTTCCTGGGGCGAGGCTATTTAATGTCGCGAAACTGTTCGCGGCCTGTGGTGCTATGCGATTAGAAGGTATCAAGACTCCTGTACCTAGTGTTACCTTGGTCGTGTTGAGAGCCGCGAGAGCCATCATCGCTACGGGGTCTGCAGCTACCATTTGGCTGTCTTCAAACCAGACTCCGCTATACCCGAGGTTCTCAGCCCGGACAGCAGTCTTCCATCCATCTGTCCCTTCACCGATCACGACTCCTAATTCCATATCGTCTCCTTGGGTAGTGTCTGATGTTATTTATAAGAAAATTCTACCAGGGTTGGCTGTGTAGATAGCTTTCTTATTCACCCCAAGCACCACAACTTGTCCTCCGATGAGGGTTCCTACGCCATACCACTGATCGTTTCGCCACCCCCCCAAACGTTTATTTTTTCTCCCGTGATGTATGACGCTTCTTCAGATACGAGAAAGTGTACGGTATTAGCGACGTCCCGAGGCTGGCATAGTCTCTGGAAAGGCATCTTGCGAGCGATTTCTTGAATCGATTTTACTCCGACTACAGCTTGTATTAATCGGTCTCCCATTTCCGTTTCTACGATTCCAGGCGCTACTATGTTAACCCGAATGCCGTATTTTCTTACTTCCTTTGCCAAAGTTAATGCGAGAGACTCCATTGCTGACTTTCCCATATTGTAGGGTGCTCCACCGGCTGCCTGTCCGAGTGTGGCAACGCTAGAAATCATTACAATGCTTCCTTTCTTCTTCTTCTTCATATCCGGAAGTACCAGTTGACATATCCTATGAGGGGCGAGTGCATGGATCCTCATCACTTGAAGCAGTTCATCGGGGTCAGTTCTCTCAACAGACTGCCCTCTGCTTGCGATTCCGGCATTGTTTATAAGAATATCGATAGCCCCGAATTCTTTTTGGATTTGATAAATCATTGTCGTAACTTCATTTTCGTCATCAATTGAAGCTTTAAAGATCTTCCCGACGCCACCTTTTGTGTCGATATTTCGAAGAGTCTCATTTGCTGATTCCACATCACTTCGATAGTTAATTGCAACGATCGCTCCTTCTTCGGCGAGTCGTTCTGAAATTGAGCGGCCGATCCCTCGTCCCCCGCCGGTTACCAATGCAATCTTGTCTTTTAAAGAGTTACTCATATACGAATCCTTTCGCTTCCTGCGGGTTTGATCGCGTTTCAAAAATACCAAACTAGACGTGTACTAATAAAGCTATCTCTTCGTAGATCGTGAAATGCACTCAGGGTCTTGGTGTCAAAAAGCCATCGAGCTTCAAACTCAAAAATCCAATTTTGATTTAAGCGATGAGATGCTTCTACTAGAGCCGAAGCTTCGCTGTCTCGTGCATCCATGATTATCCCTGCTAAGAGGTTAGAATCTGCCGGATTGTTTAGAGAAATCCGAACGCCTCCAAAGATGTCATGTTCGAGAGCTGATGGAGGCGCTTCGAACACATTGTGAGTCCGAGCGTCGTAAAGATATTCAGCCAGAAGTCCTAGATCGGCATTTGTATCGAATATTTGGAAAAACGTGTGTTCGAATCCTGCAACTAAACCCCAGAAGGTTTTACGGTGACCGTAAGTTACGGAATGTTCGAGCTTCCATAGCCAGTCGTCGCGAGTCCATTGAAGATCAATTCCAAATTGACTGATAGTTTCGTAATATGCTCTAACGGTTTTCCCTTTTGAGTTTGCCTCGCGCTCCTTTGGTCTTGGCTCTCTGCTCGTTCCGCGAAAGAAAGATACGCCGAGATCGAATTCTCCAAATGTGTGCGAGTAGCGCATGGCCCAGTCTGGATGCCATTCTTTAAGTGAAGAGCTATAGGCAGCATCGCCTCGCACTGAAAATAAGCCTTTCAGCCTCGCATCTTGTTTGGGAAATATTTGTTCCCGAAAATAGGGAAGAAGGAATAGATCGATTGAACCCCACTCACGCTCCAGAGTGAGATTTATCATCGGCTGTCCGAGTTTGTCTTCGCCGTCTATATCTGCCGATGAGTCGGTCTGATTTATAATGTCTACGAGGTGACGAGATTCTGTAACCCCCCAAAACACCTTACTTATTCCAAGTAAAAGTGACCAATCTTCTTCCTGATGTGTCCAGTGCAATTCCTTTATTTCTATACGTGACCTCTGGTCGTCGTGGGCATCCCAGCGTCCGAATGGAATGAACGTGAATCGGTCGCGCCCGTTATTCCATTCCTTTAGAAGCTCGACTTCCATTGTTATGGAAGGAGAGATTGTCGCATGCTCTTGGACCCCAAAGTTGGGATCGCGCGGGAACGATCGTACCTGTACGCCGATTTCTCCTGTAATTCCCCAATCGCCTGGGAAATTGCCTGCTGCAGATCCCCTAGTAAGTAGTAAAAAAAAGAAAATGAATGAAAAAAGAATCTGATAAAAAATGCGGATAGGTTGTGTATAGCCGGAGGCAAGTCTCAACGGGCCCGTTTTAACCTCGCGGGAGTAAATTTTGCGTTTTGCTGTCCGGTTTGGAAAGCCCAATCATTAAAGAATAAATCGGTACTCTTGCCCGTTTGATGATTAAACATTCTAAGCTGGTCTGCCCGCCAGTACTGGTCTAGATATTTGTTGTAACCGAGATGTGTAAGTGTTTTGAGTATCGAGTTTTTTCGATCGTAGTAGTC
>CAYOGP010000157.1:0-5150 GCA_964403555.1 uncultured Spirochaetales bacterium
CCAGGCAGGAGGACGCACGTTCTTGAGGGAGGGCAGCAAGCAGGCCACCCGAAGTCTGTGGATCGAATAGGATTGGAGGTAGGTCGTCGCCTAGCATTCTGAGTTGACTTGCGGCGCGGGCTTGATTTTGAGAATGGAAAGTGCTTCTAACCCCATCTAGTATGAGGCTTTGAGCTCCCGATAATAAGGGCAAGTTTTGCTTGTAAACTGCCCCCCCCGTTTGGCTCGCTAGGAGCATTTCTCCAAGGTGTACCGCTAACCCGAAGCCGGTGACATCGGTCACTGCGTTAGCTCCAAAACGTCTGAGAATGTCAGAAGCTTCTGCGTTTGGTCGCACCATACTCTCGGTTGTTTCTTTAATCCACTGCCCAAGTGCAAGGCCACGCATATCCGCTGCGAGGATCACGCCCGTTCCCAAGGCCTTGGTGAGTATAATTTTATCACCTGGTTGAGCTCCTCCTTTCTTGAACACTCCTGACCCGTGGGGGTCACCAGTGATAGCAAGACCGACATTTAGATCGTCACCGCGAGTCGTGTGCCCTCCTACAAGGCTCACCGACAAAGGATCAAGAGCATTTCGGATTCCGGAAAGTGTTTGCCATAGTGTCTCCTCTGCCTGGAGATTGTTTCTCTCGGGAATCTGGATCCATGCCAAAGCGTAACGGGGGGTTCCGCCACAGGCGTAGATATCACTCACGGCATTAACTGCCGCGACTCGACCCACTAACCACGAGTCTTCCTGGAAGGCACGGAACGCATCAACCGTGAGAAGCACTTCATGATCATTGCCTGTGGCTACCAGTGCTGCGTCGTCTCCTACTCCCATTACCACCCCCTCATCAGAGATAGGTTTGGGTAATCGGGAAAGCGCATGCGCAAGCTCGTTACCGCCCAGCTTTGCCGCACAGCCGCCACATTCCATTTCGTCCATTCCCATTTCGCTTGAGCTCGGGAGTGCTCCCGTTTCTTTTCCTTTCGAGTCAAGTACCTGAAAACGGGACATGAATCGGCGATCTATCCATTGTTTCATCCTAAAGACATGATTCCCAATGAAGACCTTGCCCCATTTTGTTCCTAAAGCACGATTATTTCCGAGGTGTAAAAGGCTTAAAAAGTCTCTTTGTGGCTTGTACTCAATTAGGCGACGACCGGAAAAGTATCTCCGCAAATTACGTTCTAAGTAGGGACCCTGGCGGACTGCGTAAACGCCGGCTTTTGGTACCCAAGGAAAATTCACCAGGCTAGAACAGTCTCCTACGGCGAAGACGTCGGGATGATTTTCAACTTGAAGGGTCGATGTGATCCTTAGGAAACCCGAGGAATTTTTTGGTAACGCTGTAGCTCTTATAAATGCGGTTGGTGCAGCTCCTGTTGCCCAAATAGTTAGATTTGATTGGATCTTTCCATTTTGCGTGATTACAAAGTCTTTTTCTACTGCAGTTGCATGCTCCGACGTCTTTACTGTGATGTCACTTTCGATTAAAAGTTCAAGAATTTTTTTCTTAACTGTTTTGGAATACCCAGAGAGAATGTCCTGTTCAGCACTCAGAAGTTGAATCTCGGCCTCTTTCCCGTTTCTTTTCACCCGGTCTTTTATTGTGAGACAGAGTTCGACTCCTGCAGCTCCACCGCCTACGATTGAAATTTTCGAGTTAATTGGCAACGACTCTATTCGTTCGTTGAGTTTGTCAACAAACGAAGAGATCGGCCTCGTTGCAAGAGCATATTCCCAGACTCCGGGTGCATCTCTGTCCCTAACGGTGGAGCCGACATCAATGCTGACGACATCATACGCAATTGACGGACGGTCACAGAGAACAATTCGCTTCTGTTCTGGATCGAGAGATACGGCAGCTGCCAAAATAACACTTGCGCCTGCACGTCGAGCAAGCGGGATAACATCGATTTGAAGATCTTCGAGCTTATAGTCACCAGCTACGTATCCTGGGACCATCCCTGAATAAACCGCATCTGTTCGATTGAGAACCACTATGATTCGCACATTTGGCTCGGGCTTCATAGCGAAACGACGTAGTAGTTGGACGTGAGCATGTCCACCTCCGACTAAGACGAGGTTTTTTTGCTTTGGTAAATTATGAGAGTTAAGGGATGTTCTCACTTTAATCATTTTTAGCGAAAGGCGGGTATCACAGTTTCAGCGAAATGCATTGCAGGAACTCGTGTGTCTCGGCCAAAAAATTCGATAATGAAATGTTCACACCCGATTTTTCGATGTGCTTCGATACAATCGATAACACGATTAGGCGGTCCCCAGATTCCATGTTCTTCTAGACCACGCCCCATATGTTCACCGTAGAGTTTCTTTGCTTTATTTAACGCATCCATTGCGTCTTTTTCGTTTTCGCTGACTACGACCATGCATTGTTGGGAAACAGTGATCTCGGAGAAGTCTCTCCCAACCGTTTCGCAATGTTTCTTTAGAATCGTTATTTTTCGTTCGAGATCTTTCTGGAAGACTGCCAGGTTATTCCAAATATCGGCATGTCGGGCGGCGATTTTCAAAAGGATCTTTTCACCTCCACCTCCGATTAGGATTTTCGGCATTTGCTTTGGCTTAGGTTCTAGGATCGCCTCCCGGGTGTTAAAGTATTTTCCTTCAAAGCTAAAAGTTTTTTCTTTGTATAGGCCATTAATAATCTCAAGACTTTCTTGTAGCGCCACGAGTCGGTGTGGAAGTGAAGGGAAAGGAACTCCGTAACCTTCAAATTCGGCCTCGAACCAGCCTGCACCTAGCCCGATGACTGGACGCCCTGGGGCAACTTGTTCAATCGTGGACACCTGTTTGGCTAAAACGGCAGGGTGCCTGAAAAAAGGGGGTGTCACTAGTGTGCCAAGCTCTACCGTCTTGGTGATGGCTGCGACGGCGGCGAGTTCGGTCCAGGCTTCCATAATTGGAAGGCTCGGGTTTGGTACGCCAAACAAATGGTCGCAGACCCAAACAGAATTAAAGCCGAGCTGCTCGAATTGAATTGCCGCCTCAGAAGCTTCTTTCCAGCTTCGTTTAATTTGAGGAAGCGTTACACCAAAATGAGGTCCACTCACTCTTTAGCGGCTTCCTGCAGTTCGACCATATTCCCTGCAGGATCACGTACGAAAAGTTGGAAGTTTCCAACGATGTTTCCGAACGTGAAATATGGTATTTCCTTCTCGTCAAGCACTCTCATTGCTTCTCGGACATTTTCAACGGCTAAGGCCACGTGTGGGCTTACGGGGTCTTCACTTTCCGATTTGGCAAAGGGCGACGGTCCTTCCGCTCCCATAAGGTGAATCTGTTGTTGGGCAGTTGAATCCAAGTTCATCCAAAAGCCGGGAACGCCCCGAATATCTGGCCGTCCTTCATCCGAGTTGAGTCCTAGAATGTCTTCATAGAAAATTCTTACTGCCTCCACCTCTTCGGGTTTTTTGCCCACTCTTACACCGTGATGAAGAAGCCCCGTAACCTTGATACCCATAAGTTGACCTCGCTCTTTAAATAAAGATTCTATCTGGCTTGTCGCAACTTTCGGAGAATAACTAAACCTGTGCTATACCCGGGGGGACTCTTTTGGCCAAGTGCCTTTAATACTGGTGGCTGATTGAGAAGAAGACCCGGGAGAAACAAAAGATGGAAGATGTCTACATAATCAGCGCTTGTCGCACGGCTGTCGGAGGTTTTGGCGGGCAGACCAAGGACGTACCAATTCAGAAACTTGGGGCTGTAGTCCTTAACGAGGCGCTCAGACGTGCGGGGGTTGATGGGGACGCCGTAGACGAGGTTATCCTCGGTAATGTAATTCAAGGCATGCTTCAACTTGCGCCGGCGCGAGTGGCGGCTCTCGAGGCTGGTCTGCCCGACTTTGTCCCGGCCTACACAGTTAACAAGGCGTGCGGCTCAGGCCTCAAGGCTGTTGCCTTGGGAGCACAAGCTATTCGTGCCGACGAGGCATCAGTAGTGCTGGCAGGGGGAATGGAAAGCATGAACACGGTTCCATTCGCACTTCCAGGAGCTCGTTGGGGTTATCGGTTGGGAACCCAAAACGCGGTTGATATGCTGACGGATGCTCTTACTTGCCCCGTGGAGCATATCCATATGGGGGTTACTGCGGAAAACGTTGCAGAACGCCACGGGATTGAGCGCCTGGAACAGGACGAGTATGCCGCGGGTAGTTACTCAAAGGCCTTGGCTGCACAACGTGCGGGAAAGTTCAAAGAAGAAATTGTTCCGTTCGAGATAGAACAAAGACGGGGTGGAGCAGTCCTGTTTGATACTGATGAAGATCCGCGCGAGACGACCTTCGAATCACTTTCCGCTCTACGTCCTGCCTTTAAACAGGACGGGACGGTGACCGCGGGCAATGCGTCGAATATTGATGATGGAGCATCAGCACTTCTTTTGGCATCCGGTACAGCTGTAGCTGAAAAGGGCTTTAAGCCTTTGGCAAGAATCACGGGCGCAGCCTCGGCAGGGCTCGAAGCCAGTCACATGGGTCTTGGACCTGCGAGAGCGATACCAAGGCTAATGAAGAAGCTCGGCTGGAATTACCAAGATATTGATTTATGGGAATTGAACGAGGCTTTTGCTGCTCAAACACTTGGGGTACTTAGAGAACTCCCTGAGATAGATAAGGATCGAGTCAATGTGAACGGTGGTGCAATTGCGCTGGGTCATCCGGTGGGTGCCTCTGGTGCAAAAATTCTCACTACTCTTTTATATGCTCTTCGAGATCGTGGCGGTAAAAGAGGAGTTGCATCCCTTTGTATTGGCTCAGGAATGGGCATTGCGCTTGGGGTTGAACTAGTCAATTAGAACTATACTTCTCTTAGGTCGAGAGCCGGTATTCTGCTTCTATTACTTAAGTAGGAATGCAAGGTGTACCTGGTTGAAGAGTTCCGGTTCTTCCCATTGGGGCCAGTGCGCACTATTTTCGAGTATTACGAGTTCGGCATTAGGAATGTAACGAGCTCCTTCTTCTGCAATCGGGACCCTTTGTCCGGGGTTGTATCTGGTCCAAAGTATTAAGACGGGGCAATCAATCTGCTCAAGTAATCCCGAGTGAGTCCATTGCTTTGCCACGTTTTCATCTACCAAAGTGGCAAGACTGGCTTGGCCTATTTTATTCACCGTCTCGGCACGGCCGGGTTGTTTATAT
>CAYOGP010000158.1:0-5127 GCA_964403555.1 uncultured Spirochaetales bacterium
TCGTCACAGACGGTTTGGGCAAGGCTCTCGAGGTAGAACGATCTGGCGAAGATCTGCTGTTTGTCTACACGGGTGGTACTACGGGTATGCCAAAGGGTGTAATGTGGCGCGCCGAAGACCTTTGGTTCGCACTGGGGGGCGGAATTAACACCCCTGCCAATCGAGGTGAAGCTCCTGAAAGCATCGAAGCACACGTCAACAATGTGCTGCGAGCGGGCCCGGGCGGACGTCAGATTCCGTGCTGCCCATTGATGCATGGCACAGGACTCTTCACTGCCGTAACGACTCTTCTCGGGGCTGGATGCGTCATCACGCTTCAGAGTCCTGGCTTCGACGCCTCTGAAGCCTTTTCTGCGGTAGAGAAACATCAGGCTGACTCCTTGGTAATCGTTGGAGACGCGTTTGCGCGTCCGATGTTAAATGCGCTCGAATCTGAACCCAACAAATGGGACATTTCTTCTATCAAAGTAATCGTTTCTTCTGGGGTCATGTGGAGTCGCGACATCAAACAAGCGCTTTTGAAATTTAACGACAAAATGATGTTGGTTGATCTATTCGGATCATCAGAAGCTATCGGGTTCGGAACTTCAATTACAACGGCAAAAGGAGAAACCCGAACGGCCAAATTTCAAATCGGAGACAAATGCAAGGTCTTCACAGAAGACCATAAGGAAGTCGCACCAGGAAGTGACGAGAGAGGGTTTATCGCACGATGTGGCCCAATTCCTGTCGGCTATTACAAAGACGAAGAGAAATCAGCAAAAACCTTCCCGACAATAAAAGGTGTGCGTTATTCCATACCGGGCGATTGGTGCACGGTCGCAGAGGACGGAACTCTTACGCTGCTTGGCCGTGGAAGCAATTGTATTAACTCTGCAGGCGAGAAGATCTATCCTGAGGAAGTCGAGGAAGTCCTTAAGACCACGAATTCTGTAGAAGATGCACTAGTAGTCGGTGTTCCCGATGAGAAGTGGGGCAGCGCGGTAGTTGCAGTAGTTGAACTCTCGAGCGGATATGAATTGGACGAACAAACGATTCGAGAAAGCGTAAGAGGACAACTCGCTGGCTACAAAGTTCCAAAACGAATTTTTGCCGTAGCTAAAATGTTCCGAGCTCCCAACGGAAAGGCCGACTACAAGTCGGCAACGAGTCATGCAGAAGCATCTTATAGTTCTACCTAGTTCCGGAATTGTCGGAACGTTCTTAGGTGTTAAGAACGACGATCGCAGACCCAGGCGTTGTCTTTTTCCCTTCGGAGTTCTCTGTCCAGATTTCCAGCTCAACTAACTTCTCATCGGCTTCTTCCCATTTTCTTAGAACCTTACCTCTACAAACAATCGGTTGATCAGGCATATCCATACCGCGATACTGGCAGCCAATCTTTCTGACAAACCCTTTATGACCAAGCCAATTTGATACAAGTTCACCCAAGGCAGCGTACTTGAATCGCCCATGAATAATTATAGAACCGATTTCTTTAGCCTGAGGAAATCCGTAATCATGATGCAAGGGATTAAAATCGCCTCCCCCTGCGGCATATTTTACGAGCTGGGTAACTCCGGGGTTCTTGTTCAATTCGGGAATCTCACTCCCCTCTTCCAACGAATCCCAAGTCAGTGACATTACTTTCCTCCTAGAACGTAATCACTTGACTGCGTTGAACCGCAGCCACGTTTTCCGTTGCTTGATTTTTGTAAACCGTTTCAGTCGTCGTAATCAACATCTTTCCAGTAGATTTGCTTTCTTTCACTTCCAGACTTGTGATCTTTGTGGTGACCGAGACCGTATCTCCTGCGCAAAGCGTCTCTCGATATTCCGTCTCTGTACCTCCATCCAGGACATTAGGCAGTCCATGGTTGATAGAAGGCTGTCCTTCTGAGGGACCCGAAAAGGTGTCGCTACTTCTTCCCGGAATAAACACCGGAGTTCCAAGGTAGGTAGGTGGAGCAGGTAAACTCCTGTAACCCGCAGCCTTCGCAGCCTCCACATCGAAATAGACAGGATCGGTATAACCTACTCCGCGAGCAAAAGCACGAACACTAGTCGTAGTCAATTCAAAGGTCCAAGCCGGAGACTCCTTGTCAACCTGCGCTTGCATTTCTTCGGTAAGTTCAAACTCTTTTGCCATGTTCTGACCTTTCGTGAATAGGATATTCCTATTGCACCTGCGTTTAAAATATTTAGCAAGTTAAAAACCGATTAAGATCTCCTGATTCTCATCAACAATTCTTGAAAATTATGTAAGCGCACCACCACAGCTTGACCCGGCACCGGCAGTGCAGCCAAAACAATGCCCATCGGTACCTATTGGCTGCCCCTCAAAGCGTGACCAGTCGGAATCGTTCCAAATTGTCTCTTCCAACGATTTCGTTTCTCCAGCAAAAGGCAGTTCAAGCATCTGATTAAAATCACAATCCCAGAGCCTTCCGTCAAAACCGACCGAAATAAGATCCCGGCACATTAGACTCTTTAGGGTACTAGGATTGAAATGGTTTACTAGAAGAGACATATATCCTTCAAAGCGACCCTCTCGTTCAAGTTCATGCGCAAAGCGCTTTATCGGCATATTGGTGATCGTTAGAAGTTTATTAAATTGCACTTCGAAGAGGGTCTGCAATTGTTCCCTATAAGTTCTTTCAAGCTCTTCCGTTGCCGGAGGCAGCTCAGCACCTATCGGATTGTGCACAAGGTTCAACACCAAGGACGACGACTTTTTTCCGTACCCGAGATCATTTAGAAGCCTCAGGGCGTCAATGCTCTTTCCGAAAACCCCTTTTCCTCTTTGCTTTTCCACATTGTTTAAGGAGTAGCATGGCAGAGACGCTATCACCTCAACTCCTTCTTGAGCGAGGAACTCCGCAGTATCCTCCTGCCCTTGCTCATACAGGATGGTAAGGTTGCATCTATCAATTACCCGAACTCCCAACCGTTTAGCGCCAGATACCAGCACTCTGAAGTCCGGGTGCATTTCTGGGGCCCCCCCCGTGATATCGAGTGTATCTATCTTTGGGTTCCTCAGGAGGATCTCGAGTACTCTATTTACGTCCCTAGAACTCATTGCTTCTGTTCTTTTGGGTCCACTCTCGACGTGACAATGGTGACAAGCAAGGTTGCATCGCCGTCCAATGTTCAACTGGAGAGTTTTAACCCCTTTGCGGGTTAAATTCTGCGTACCGCTGCCGAGAGCACGGGATGAGAATTTCTCACCATATACGCCAAAAAGAAACTCGCTCATCGTTAGCAACACCCTCCTGAATTTCCATTTTGGTTAGCCTTATAGTTTGCGCCTTTGGTTTCTCGTGGGTTTCTCCGGACGCTTCTCCCACAATCAAACAACGAGCGATTAGATTCTGAAACTAGCTCGCGCGGGGAAATGCCAACAATCTGGTCTCCATAGGGAGATCCCGTAAGAATACCGAAAGTCTTTTCACAGACGGCGGTTCTCTGCCCTCGTTCGAGAACATGATTGTCGTCATCCTCGACTTGCTTCCACGGGCCTCGGTAAATAACAGCATGGTTGCCTTCGTAGCATTCTCCCTCTTTTCCTTTCTTGGCGGTCACAGTTACGGACCGAAACTCGATGCCCTCGACAACCGCAAAGGGATCTTCGGACCATTCGCTCACCTCTATCCCATAAAACCCCACATCGGTAAGCTGACTTAAAAACTCTTGCTCCTCGAACGCACCTGAGATGCAACCAGACCAGAGCTCGGGATCATCCCGGAGATGATCGGGTACGGGCTCATCGCATACGATGTCTGAAATCGCAATTCTTCCTCCTCTGCGTAAGACCCTAAATATTTCGTGAAAGAGTTGTTCTTTGTCCTCAGTCCTAACTAAATTCAACACACAGTTAGAAACTACCAGGTCTACCGAGTCATCGGCCACGAGAGGATGTTCGCGACGTAGGCGGTTGGCCTCATCCTCCATTGCTGATACCTCTTCGGCGTTTTTAACAGGGTTCCTAGCAAGCCATTCGTTTAATAAATCTAAATCGAGCTTTAAATCCTGTATGCGACCCCGCCTGAACTCCACATTGCCAAATCCCAAGTTGGCAGCAACTTTCGGTGCTGCCCTACGTGACAAATCGAGCATTTCGTCGAGCATATCTACACCTATTACTCGGCCGTTAGGACCGGAAACCTGAGAAGCGATAAAACAAATCTTCCCCGTTCCACTGCCTAAATCAAGAACAACGTCACCCTCTTCAACGAACTTAGAAGGATCGCCACAGCCATAATCTCGTTGAACAACTTCTTTCGGGATAGCTGCTAGATACTTCGCATCATACTCAACAGCGCAACATAAGTTCGGCTGAACTTTTTTCGCTGCAACTCCATACCTTTCTCGCACTGCCGACTCGCTGGATACCGGATTCGATTCAATCGACATGACGCCTCCTTTTGAAGTTAATTCTCACAACTCCGCTACTCTTCCTTTAATCGCTTCATTCTTATGTAAAGGAGATCTAACGCAGTATGCTCAACCCCGCCATTCCTAAACGACCTTTAGCATTAGTTCTCTCGGGAGGAGGAGCCCGGGGAGCCTATGAAGCTGGTGTTTTGTCTTACCTATTTGAAGAAATCCTTCCGATTTGGAAAGGCAAAGTCGAGCTCGATATAGCAAGTGGAACTTCAGTCGGAGCCATTCACGCCGCATACACGCTGGCTACTCGAGGCACCGACAGCAAGAGTAGAGCGAGTATTCTCATTGAAGCATGGGAATCTATGAGAGCCTCGCAAATTCTCCGTTTGAGATTCAAAGATCTTCTTGGCTTACCTCTGCGCGTACTGGGATTACGCTCTTCAAACGAAAAGCTCACTTTGGGTGGGCTGGTCGACTTATCGAAACTTGACAGGTTGATCGCCGACCGAATCCCTTGGACGCAACTCGAGAGAGTGCTGGAAAACGAACAGTTAGGTCTATGTGTTTCGTGTACCGAGATCAGAAGTGGTAGAGTCGTTGTCTTCATGTCCGGTGGGCTAGCGAACCCTGATGTTTGGCTGAACGACCCGAATGCTAGGGCTGAACACTGCACGATTAGCACAGAACATGTAAGGGCTTCTGCCGCCATCCCTTTTTTGTTTCCTGCAGTGCGAATAGGAAAACGTTATTACGTTGACGGAG
>CAYOGP010000159.1:0-5127 GCA_964403555.1 uncultured Spirochaetales bacterium
AAGTTATTGTAAGGGATGTCCAGCCGAAGGGCCTCGGGTCTCTCCAACTCGCATTTGATCAGCTTCACGCCGCACTTCAGACCGAAGGATTATTCGACGAAAACTTGAAGAGAGAGCTCCCTCAACATCCTGGGACGATAGGTGTTGTGACATCAGAGAAAGGCGCAGCGATACACGATGTGATTGAGGTGTTAGCCGGGCGTGCTCCCGATGTGCCTATTCTGCTTGCGCCTGCAAGTGTCCAAGGGGCTGGGGCGGCGGTTGAACTTGCGGAAGGCCTTAAGTTGCTAGGCGCTTGTGAGGACGTTGGAGTGATACTTCTTGTAAGAGGGGGCGGTTCCTTGGAAGATCTCGCTCCTTTTAATACCGAGCTAATAGCGCGCGCGATAAGAGCCTCCGAAACACCTATTGTCTCGGGAGTGGGGCATGAGACGGATGTTACTATTGCCGACCTCGCCTCGGATCTTCGAGCTCCGACTCCCTCAGCAGCCGCTGCTCTGGTAGTAGAAGACAGAGAAGTCTTATCAGACCGTCTAGGTTCCCTAGGGGATCCGCTACTACTGGCGTTCCAGCGCAGTTGCGATCTCCTCGAGAAAGACTGGATGCTAAAGGAAAGTCAATTAGAAGGAAACGCTCCCTGGGTTCGTTTAGGCGAGCATCGATCGAATCTGATACGGCTATCCGCAAGACTGAAGGAAAGCATGCGTCGAATTCTTGAGAACTCTAGAACTGAGTTAGTTGTTCGAGCTGGACGCCTAGACGCTTTGTCGCCTTTAGCTGTTTTGGGCCGAGGTTATAGCATTGCGACCAACCGAGAAGGGGTCGCGGTGTTAAGTACGATTGATTTACAAGCAGGCGACCGGCTAAGTTTGCGTTTCTATGAGGGCGAAACTCAAGTGGTAATTGAAGAGGTCAGCGGAGAAGATCCTTTGAGTTAGGTTTGACGCTTAATCCGGCCGGGGTTAGTTTCGGGTCGTGGCAAGAACAAAGCGAAAAGCACCGGGTGTAAAAGCTTCTAAAACCGATGAGACTGAATCAATAAGCCTGACTATCGAAGAAGCTTTGGCCCGATTGCAGGAAATTGTGGAAAAACTCGAGTCTGGAGAACTGACCCTCGATGGCTCTTTGTTGGCTTTTGAGGAAGGTATTGAACTTTCTCGAACCTGCGGTCAACGTCTGAGCGAGGCTGAACAGAGAGTAGAGGTCCTGCTGGAGGGAAAAGATTTGGGAGCCAGAGGCCCTTTTACCCCAGATGAGGAAATGGATTAACATCGCGCCTCATTGAATCGTTCGAAGTGAGCTTGGGAGTTTTGGTCGTTTTAGGGAAGATACTCTAATGACCACACCTGGGAACGCTGCAAGGGATTGCAAACCGTGGTCGTCGATTTTTCTGTATATCTTTCGAAAACTAGCGAGAAGGTCGATGCCGAGCTCGAGAGGAGACTTTTTTCAACTGAGATACCTAAAGACTTGGAGAGGGCTATGGCTCACCTTGTTTTTCCTGGGGGGAAGAGACTCAGGCCTGTCTTGTTAATTGCAGCATGTGAAGCGGCAGGTGGAACGCAAGCGGATGCGATTCGAGCTGCCGCAGCGATCGAGTTTTTGCACACCTACTCATTGATACACGATGACTTGCCTTGTATGGATGACGATTCGGTAAGGAGGGGCCGTCCAACGGTTCATGTCAAATTCGGGGAGGCCCTCGCCGTCCTCGCAGGCGATGCTCTTCAGGCGCTAGCATTCGAAACGATTGGTGGCGCAACGGAGAGCTGGGCTCAGGGGGCAGTTTCGGATTTGGCCCTTGCTGGGGGAGGGCGCAACCTTGTCGGTGGGCAAGCGGACGATCTAGCTATGAGCGATTCCGACGTACCAACGGCTGGACTCGCTGATCGGATACAGTCCGTCCATGGAAGGAAAACGGCAGCACTTTTTGGCGCCTCCGCTTCGATTGGAGCGCGCTGTGCGCTCGCTTCAACGGAGGATAGGACTCGACTTGAGCGGTTTGGTCGGCACTTAGGTTTAGCTTTCCAGATTGGGGATGACTGCTTAGATCGAGATAAGAAAGAGTCCTGTACCATATTGAGAGTTCGCGACGAGCGTAGTGCGCGACAACTTGCAGAGAAGCATTTGAGCTCGGCAGCTGAGGAGATCACGGGATTTGGAAGTTCAGGGGAAGCCCTACGAGGTTTCATTCGGTTTGTCGCAGAAATTTCTGCTAAGTAGGAACAGGGGAGTCGAAAATTTTGTGGAATCAGTGCAAATGAGCAAGAAGTTACTAGACGGTATCAAATCTCCTACTGATTTAAGAGCGCTCGCTCCGGATCAGGTACCTCAGGTGGCTCGAGAGTTGCGAGAGGAAATAATTGAGCAAGTTTCCCGCGTAGGAGGTCACTTGGCTTCGAGCCTTGGAGCATGTGAGCTCATTACGGCGATTCATTACACCTTCGAAACTCCCCACGATCGGCTTGTTCTTGATGTTGGGCATCAAGGCTACCCGCATAAGCTCCTCACTGGGCGAAGAGGCAATTTTGAGCATATTGGGCAGCGCGGAGGTATCGGAAAGTTTTTGCGCAGGGATGAGTCTATTTACGATCATTTTGGCGCGGGGCATGCCGGAACTTCGATATCGGCTGCACTTGGGATGGCTCGTGCCATTGAGGCGAAAGGCGGTGATAATTGCGCGATCGCGTTGATTGGTGATGGAGGGATGACCGCAGGGATGGCTTTCGAGGCGCTAAACCATGCTGGCGACCTCGGGCAGTCAAACCTTATCGTTGTACTAAACGACAATGAAATGTCTATTTCACCCAATGTTGGTGCGATGTCTTCCTACCTCTCGAGGAAGCTGTCAGGACCAATGGTTCGGCGTATGAAGGGCTGGGCGAGAGACTTTTTGAGTTCCCTGCCCGGTGACATGCTTCATTGGGCCCAAAAGGCAGAGGAATCTCTTAAGGTGTTCTTTTCTCCTGGGTTATTGTTTGAGGCCCTCAATTTTAAATATCTTGGGCCAGTTCAGGGGCACAGGGGGTCCGTTTTGCTTGAGACCTTTAACAACGCTCGAGAGATGATTCGCCAGGGTGAAGGTCCGATTTTAATTCATGCTATAACGGCCAAAGGGTTTGGCTACGAGCCTGCTCAGCGTGATCCTTTTCGCTATCACGGTGTAGGTACCTTTGACGTTGCGTCGGGCGAATTTCACAAATCTAAGCCCGGCCCTCCTAAATACCAAAATGTCTTTGCGGATACGCTTATAAAGATTGCTAAAGAAGACGAGCGAGTTGTGGGTATTACCGCTGCAATGGCCGATGGAACGGGGCTGGATCGATTTAAAAGAGTCTTCCCAAATCGATTTTACGATGTTGGAATCGCCGAACAACACGGCGTTACCTTCGCGGCAGGTTTGGCAGCAGAGGGATTAAAACCTGTAGCCGCAATATATTCGACATTTCTCCAGAGAGCATATGATCAGGTAGTCCACGACGTTTGTGTCCAGAATCTTGATGTTACTCTCGCAATGGATAGAGCAGGGTTGGTTGGAGCCGATGGAGCAACTCATCAAGGAATGTACGACATAAGTTTTCTAAGAACTTTGCCAAATATAATTTGTATGGCGCCAAAGGATGAGAACGAACTTCAACATATGCTGGCCACCGCTGTTTCATATAATGGGCCGGCCGCGATTCGTTACCCAAGAGGAGCTGGCCTAGGGGTGCCACTTGATCAAGAACTCAAACCAATTCCTGTAGGAGAGGCAGAGGTGCTACGAGATGGTGGTGATGCAGTTATTGTTGCTTATGGGAATACCGTCCAAGCAGCCCAAGCAGCCGCGGACGCGCTAGGTACAGAAGGGATTGCGGTTGCCGTTCTTAATGCCCGCTTTGTAAAGCCACTAGATGTGGCGAAAATAAATCGTTATGCCGAGAAAACGGGGCATGTAGTGACGGTGGAAGAGCACGCTAGTTTCGGTGGTTTTGGGAGTGCCGTTATTGAGAACTTTTCAGCCTCCGGTTTGAGTCCCCGCGCAAGAATCCTTGCGATTCCCGATCAAATCGTGGAGCACGGAGATGCAAAAAGATTCCGTTCCGAGTTTGGAATCGATTCGGATGGGATCGAAAAGGCTGTGAAGGATCTCCTGAACCTGGCCTGATTTTGGCACGTAATCAAGGGGGAGCATGGCGGGAGTTAGGCTCGACGAGCGCGTAGTTGCACTCGGTTTCGCTGCCACCCGAGGGGTGGCAGAAGCACTGATCAGAACAGGCAAGATTCTGGTTGATGATACCCCGGTAGAAAAACCGGGAACTAGAATTTCGGAAACCTCCGAGGTTCGAATCCGTGTAGAGGCCAAGACTTTCGTCTCAAGAGGCGGGCTTAAGCTGTCTCCCGCTTTAGACACCCTCAAGATTGATCCGATGGATAAATGGTGCGTGGATATTGGGGCTTCGGCGGGAGGTTTTACGGATTGCTTGCTTCAAAGAGGAGCGAAAGGAGTTGTAGCCGTCGACGTCGGCTACGGTCAGTTAAACGAAAAACTGCGTACTGACGGTCGTGTTAGAGTTCTTGACAGAAAAAATGCCCGCTACTTGGAACCGCAGGATTTGCCCGAGAACCCCCTTTTGGCCACGATCGACGTATCTTTCATCTCTACTACGTTGATTCTGCCTGCTCTAGCTCTTGCGGCGCCTAACGCGGCTCTTTTAGTAATGGTAAAGCCTCAGTTTGAACTCGATAGAGCTAAGGTCGGAAAGGGTGGAGTCGTTCGGGATGATCGATTACGTTATGAGGCTCTTGCTAAAGTTGTAAATAAGGCAAATGACCTCGGTTTTGCGGAAGTCGACCACGTTGAGAGCGAGCTACATGGTCCCAAGGGGAACCGGGAGATATTTGCTCATTTTGTGCGGGAAAGGCCTTTTTAGAGAAATTTGGGTCTAGATCAACAGGATAAAATGCCCTGAACTGCGAAGTGGTTCTCTGTTTTCCTTGGGCTATTCTTTCCAGTGAATGTAAAAAGGAGGCGCGAAGAGCAGATGTCTGTCGTAGGTGTAACAGAAGACGCAGCTAGTCAGATCAAGGTTCTTCTTGATCGGGAATCGAAGACCGCTACCCATGCTTTGCGAATGAAGGTTGTAG
>CAYOGP010000160.1:0-5028 GCA_964403555.1 uncultured Spirochaetales bacterium
ACCCCCGACGTCACCGCCTTTCTCGCAGAACCGCACATCAAGGAAGCCCTCTTGTCTAAGTTTGTGCCACAGCAGAAGGCCCGCGAACCCTGCACCAATAACTAGAATTTCGCACTCATCTTTAAGGGCATCTCGAGGCACAGGGTCGGTTGAATAGACATCTTCTAAGTACTTGCTGAACTCCCCTTCCATTGACATGTAGTCAGCAGCGCCCCTCCTAGCTTCTTTGAATTCCCTATATTTTGCTTGTTCGTCGGCGTTAAAAACGGCGCCCGGCGGTTGTTCGGGTAGGCTCGTTAGGGCCTCGTCTTCGACGAGTGAGTAGCCCTTTCCCTTGATCTTCTCAGTGGCCTTCGCAGCTCGAGTATTAAAAATTTTTAGTCCGGTCTTTGGATCAATTTGTATCGACATGTCCTGCTTCCTGATGGAGTGGATTGATGTTGGTGTAAAAGGGATAATGACTCATCGGGGCCCCTTTTTGCCACCTGCAGGGTCCCGAATTTTACTGAATTATTTAGTAATACCGTGCCTACTTATTACAAAAATCGCAAGATCAGCGTTGAGGTTAGGGTCTTCGCTGATCTGTTCACCTTTTTTCTCGTTGAATGCAACCAGTTCGTGAATAGCGATGTTTTTCTTTTCGCAGAAATCCTCGAAATCCTTTATAGAAAACAACCTTAAGGGAGGAGAGTCATGCCATCGGTGTGATTCGGGGAGTGTCATATCTGGGATCTGCCCAGACTCCGCTAAGTAACGTCGGTGATCTAAAAAGGCAGCATTCGGAAAACTTACGAGTGCTTTTCGTCCCACCCTAAGTAACTCAGAAAGGACTTTATCTACATCCCGAACAGCTTGTAAAGTTTGGGACAAAACAACGATATCAAAATGGTCGTCGGGGAAGAAATGGAGGCCGTCGTCGAGATCGGACTGAATCGCGGGAAGCCCCAGGCGTGTGCATTCCACAATTGCCAAAGGAGACAGGTCGATTCCAACCACGTGCCCATGTCCTTTCTCTCTCAATCGAGCGAGGAGCCCGCCGCTCCCGCAGCCTAGGTCGAGTACCGAATTCCCATCAGGTATTAGTTTTATGAGGTGGTCGTAGTCCCGACGCTGTCGGAAAAGGCGGGTCGTGGAGACTGACTTGTCTTCCTTTGGTGCGAAGGTTTGCAAGTTTCCTGCTCCCAGAAGTCCTTTTACCAACTCACCATATAGAGGGAGGTCCCGTTCCAACAAAAATGCATCGTGCCCGCAAGGTGTGACAACATTACAGTACGAGACTTCAGTTTTATTCGAAACCAGAGCCCGCACGATGGACTGCGATTGTGAGGGAGGAAATAACCAATCACTGCTGAAACTGATTACTAGCCAACGACATTTGCTGTTACGGAGTTTGGCTGAAAGCGTTTCTTCGTCCCCACCTAAGTCAAATAAATCCATCGCCATGGAGAGGGTCAAGTAACTATTAGCATCGAATCGTTCTACAAAGCGTTCGCCTTGGTGAGCAAGGTAAGATCCAACGGAGAACTTTCTTTCAAAATCACTTTGTTCATCGCCTCGTGCCTCAAACCTTCGGTTATCGAACCGCTCAGACATTCCCTCTGGCGACAGGTAGGTTATGTGTCCAAGCATTCGAGCGATGGCGAGCCCCACGTCGGGCCCGTGCTCTTGCTCGTAGTACTGACCGTTTGCAAAGTTCGGGTCTTGTTGGATTGCGTTCCTAGCAACGACGTCGAAGGCTACGCCTTGACTGGTTAGGCGCGGGGATGTGGCCAGGGCCGCGACATTCTTGACTCGATCAGCATGAAGTGCGGCCCACGCTAGCGCCTGGTGCCCGCCTAGCGAGCCTCCTATTACTGCGAGGAGTTGGTCTATCTCGAGCTCGTCCAGGAGGGCTGCCTGGGCCTTTACCATGTCCTCCACCGTGATTGTCGGGAAATCCACACCGTACGGTTTTTCGGTGTCTGGATTGATACTGTTTGGTCCAGTAGTCCCCCGACAGCCACCTAATACATTTGCGCAGATCACGAAAAACTGATTAGTGTCAATAGCATGGCCAGGTCCCACTAAAAGATCCCACCAGCCGGGGTCGTCTTTCGTGTCGTGGCGCGCTACATGAGAGTCTCCAGATATTGCGTGGCAGACCAGGACTGCATTATCGTGGTTTTTCGCGAGTTGACCGTAGGTCTCGTATGCGACTGTAATCTCTGGGAGAGTGTTACCCGAGCTTAGGCCAAAAGGGCGCTCTTTAAGAGTCAGCGTTTGGAGGTAAGCCAGGGGCCTTGAGTGCCTAATCGAGTCGCTATTTTGTCGGTAAGATGTTGGTGACATTTATCGAGGTAAGGTTAGGTTAATGATGGACATCTCGCAGGCGTGCATGCGATACACTTGCACTCCTCGGGGAGATGCCCCTTAAAAACGAAGGAGAGGATTGGCGCATGTTAGACGCGCAATATATTTCCCCGCGGTCGGTTGCCGAGGCGGTGGAGGCTTTGAAGGGTGGCAGTAAAGACGCCATGGTGCTCGCGGGTGGCACGGACTTATTGGTGCAGGCTAGGACAGGGCTTCGCGATCCCCGCTTATATGTGGATCTTAAACGGATTCCAGACCTTATGGCTCTCAATATGTCATCAAAAGGCCTGCACCTGGGTGCCTCGGTTCCCGCAGCACAGATCTTTGAAAATGAGGATGTGAAGGCTTTGTACCCCGGCTTGACGGAGGCAGTTGATCTGATCGGCTCCACCCAAATCCAGGGTAGGGCTACGGTAGGAGGAAACCTTTGCAACGGATCTCCAGCGGCAGATACGGTTCCAAGCCTAATGGTTTTGGAAGCTACTTGTGTGATCGCTGGAAGCGAAGGAGAGCGGCGGGTGCCCGCGAGTGAATTTACCACTGGCCCAGGCCAAACTGTGCTTCGGCCAGGTGAGTTCCTGGTCCGGATCGAGATTCCTGCTCCCCCAAAAGGGGCGGCCGACGCATATTTGAGGTTTATTCCCCGCACCGAAATGGATATTGCCGTGGTGGGAGCCGCAGTTAGTCTTACCCTTGACTCTTCGGGTTGCTGTGAGGCGGCCTCGGTCGCTCTAGGTGCGGTTGCTCCAACTGCAATTCTGGTCGAAGGAGCAGCGGAAGCACTCATTGGCTCTACACTTGATGAGGCGGCTTTGGAGAGGGCTGGCAGTGAGGCCTATGAGGCTGCCCAACCCATAGATGACAAAAGAGGTACCGCTGAATATCGCCGACGTGTTGCGTCGGTCCTTACCCAACGCTCGGCGCGGATGGCGGCCGAAAGAGCCAGGGGGCGTTACTAGTGGCCAAGACGCATGTAATAACGGAAGTAAATGGTGAAGAAGCAGAATTTCTTTGTGAACCTGGCCAGACTCTACTTGAGACTTTGCGAGACGAGCTGAACCTTACGGGGACCAAGGAGGGTTGTGGTACAGGCGATTGTGGTGCGTGTTCGGTTATGCTCGATGGGAGGTTAGTCTGTTCTTGCCTCGTTCTTGCGCCAGAAGTCGACGGAAGAAAACTCGAAACCATCGAAGGCGTAGCGGATGGCGAAAAACTCCACCCTATTCAGCAGAAGTTCTTAGAACATGCTGCACTGCAATGTGGTGTCTGTACACCGGGCTTTGTAATCGCTGCCAAGGCACTGCTTGAAAAAAATCCTGATCCTACTGAAGAAGAGACACGATATTGGTTAGCAGGGAACCTTTGCCGCTGTACGGGCTATGACAAGATTATTAGAGCTGTGCTCGACGCAGCTGCCGAACTTAGAGGAGAGGCCTAATGAGTGAAAAGAAACTCAAATACATTGGGACGCGACCAATTCGACATGACGGGGTGGATAAGGTCTTAGGAAAAGCCAATTTCGGCGCGGACCTCAATTTGCCAGGAATGCTACATGGGAAGATATTAAGAAGCCCTCATGCTCATGCGAAGATTATTTCGATTAATACTGCGAAGGCGGAAGCTCTCGATGGGGTACTGGCCGTAATCACGGGTGCTGATTTTCCGGCACCTCCGTCGGGCAAAGGTTCAGTAGAGGGTCCTCAGGATTTCGGCGACATGGCTCGGAATGTAATGGCTCGAGAGAAGGCCCTTTACACCGGTCATGCGATTGCCGCAGTGGCCGCCACTACTACGCGAATCGCAGAGATAGCTCTCAAGGCAATCGAGGTAGACTACGAGGTTCTTGAACCTGTAATGACCCTCGAAAGAGCTTTAGCCCCTGATGCTCCGATTCTCCATGAGGAGATGAGAGCTAAGGGCGAGGAACCACTTCCGGAGGGGCCGACAAACGTTGCTACTCGCGCGGTAATGGGATTTGGCGACGTGGATAAAGGTTTTTCATCTGCTGATGTTGTCGTGGAGCGAGAGTTTACTACCGAAACCGTCCATCAAGGATATATCGAACCGCACGCAGTTGTTGCTCGGAGCATCTCAGATGGACGCGCTGAGGTGTATTGCTGCACGCAAGGTCAGTTTATGGTGCGGAAGTATTGCTCCAAGGTTCTCGATATGGATCCGACGCAAATAAAAGTCACGGCGAGCGAAATTGGAGGAGGCTTTGGCGGCAAGACCGTGGTCTATGCTGAGCCGGTCTCGATTGTTTTAGCAAGGAAGTCGGGTCGACCTGTAAAAATCGTGATGTCTCGTGAAGAGGTCTTTATTGCAACAGGGCCCACGTCAGGGAGTCACATTCGGGTCAAAATTGGAGTTAAGAACGACGGGACGATTACCGCGGCGGACGCCACGCTTAAGTATGAGGCGGGCGCCTTCAAAGGCTCGCCGGTCATGGCGGGAATGATGACGATTTTCTCTCCTTACAGAATGGATCACGTGAGAATCGAAGGTTTTGACGTTGTCGTCAACAAACCCAAAGTGGCCGCTTACCGAGCTCCAGGAGCTCCCATGGCTGCATTTGCAACCGAAGGTGTGATGGACGAACTGGCTTCACAGTTAGGGATGGATCCAATCGACCTACGCCTCGTGAATGCCGTTAAAGAGGGTGATACCGCGGCTTATGGT
>CAYOGP010000161.1:0-5022 GCA_964403555.1 uncultured Spirochaetales bacterium
TGCTCCTGAGCCGGTAATTCTTGGAGCTTTAGCGAGCCACTGGAGAAAACTTCTGCGTCTTAGGCATGGTGATGACGTTTCAGGTCATCCGTTTGCCTTGAAAAAGCTTAAGGGCCAAGCAGAACGATATTCACTGAGTCGACTCGAGGAGGGGCTTCGTGAAATTTGGGAGGTAGATGAAATATTAAAGGGCCGCGGGCTAGTCGGCCCACGCATTGCTCTCGAACGGCTGGTTTTAAACCTTTCGAGATAAGAACAGAGAGGGCTAGCTAGTCGAAAGTTGGTTGGCGGTTTTGGCCAGCCTAGAAATACTCCGACTTGCTCGAGTTTTTGGAATGGCCCCTTTGCTAGCCGCTCTTCGAATCAGGCTTTCTGCGTTGCGGAGCGCTCCAATTGTCGCGGCAGAATCGTCTTTATTGAGTGCTGCGTGAAGCTTTTTTATCGCGCCTCTAACGCGGGTAGTGATTTGTCGGTTTCTCGCACGTCGTTTTTCGTCTTGCCGTGCTCTTTTAGCTGCGGACTTGTGATTGGCCACTGATTGCAAATCTCCATTTGGTTGTTCAGATAGGTTGCTTTTCTCGTCGTTCCTAGCACTTTATTCATATCGGGGTTCTACTTCAGGGCCGACGAGAGTACGCGTCCCAGGCTCTTAGGTAAAGGGCCCGAAGAGATTAGCTAAAAAACGTGTTTTTTTAGGCCCACAAGATTTCTTTAGATTAATTTAGAGCGCCTTAATTTCTTTGGTTTCCCCCTCAAGCGTTCGAAGCTTTAAGGGTCGCTAGCTAGGAGTGAGCGCGTCCTAGATTTTCTGAGAGTCCGTCTCTTCAGGAATCGTGGTCATTTAATTGTCAAGGCTACCTTTCTGAGGCGTCTTGGCATTGACCCCTCGGTCTGTCTGATATCCTATATACGCCGCGAAGTGAGTACCCGAGTTCTTTGACGGGATTGGTGGGCCACAGTTTCTCACTCCGGCTTATGAATTTTAATTTCACAGGTGCCTGCTGTTGGGTGGACACTTCTTCGGAGAAAAGTTGGGAATACAGGAAGCAAGCACCCGGCAAACCTTGGTTTTGGACGACAACCGAACTGCGGCCCGCCTTTACGGGAACCGAGAGGGCAATTTGCGCACTCTTGAGACAGAACTCGAAATCGGGGTGCATGCAAGAGGAAATGAGATAAGGCTCACGGGTCTTGAACCCAAGGTGCTCCTAGGCAAGCGCGTACTGGAAGAGCTTTATGGAGTCGTACGAGGCGGGCGAGAGGTGGGGACACGAGATGTCCGCGAAGCTATTAAACTGGCTTCAGATCGCCCGGATGTGTCTCTCAGACGAATCTACGAAGATGTGCTTAGCGGCTCAGGGGGACGACGAAAGATTGCTGCCAAGAATTTTCCTCAAAGGCGTTATGTTGAATTGATAGATGAGCACGATTTGGTGTTTTCAATAGGGCCAGCAGGTACAGGTAAGACCTATCTAGCCATGGCCATGGCACTGGCAGCGTTTGGAAGAAGAGAGGTTGCGAGGGTGGTCTTAACTCGGCCGGCCGTAGAGGCGGGCGAAAAGCTCGGCTTTCTTCCCGGCTCGATGGCTGAGAAGGTTAATCCATATCTTCGTCCCCTCTACGATGCTCTTCACGACATGATGGATTACGAAAAGGCCGCTCGCTTGATTGATCGAGGGATAATCGAAGTGGCTCCCTTGGCTTTTATGCGTGGCCGCACGCTGAATGATTCTTTTGTCATTTTAGACGAGGCTCAAAATACTACACCTGAGCAAATGAAGATGTTTCTTACAAGACTCGGATATCACTCTAAAGCTGTGGTTACAGGTGACGTCACTCAAATCGACTTGCCGAAGGATCAACCTAGTGGATTGCTTAATGCTCACGAAGTTCTAGGTGCAGTTAAAGGTATTGGTTTCATGGCCTTTACTGAGGCTGACGTGGTGCGCCATCCTCTTGTGCAGTCGATTGTTAGGGCCTATGACCGAGATTCTCGGAAAGGCCTTGGCGACCTAAACACTGCGCCCAAGGTCACTCAAGGGATAGACTCGGAATGAGTGGGGCCGATGTGGGGTTCTCCTAGGGAGCACACTTCGATGAGTGTGATTATCAACGAACCGGTCTGTGTACTGCTCGCGGAGCAAGAGGTTGCGCGTCTCAGACGTAGCGCGGAGCGGATACTTGCTTTTTTGGGGTGTCCTGAAGCCGAGCTTTCCCTCAGTTTGGTAACTGATTCCGTAATCGCGGCTTTAAACAAAGAACATAGGGAGATCTCATCACCCACGGACGTTCTCTCCTATTCTCTTCTGGAAGGAGATTACTCGGAATTCCGCGGAGGACTTCTTGGGGATGTAGTTATATCCGTTGAGACGGCGGAAACCCAGGCGCGTAAGCGAGGTGATTCGATTGAATTGGAACTCTTGCGGTTATTGATTCATGGCATTCTTCATTTGCTTGGATACGATCATCAGGCGGATAAAGACGCTCGAAAAATGGTCTCAATGGAAAAGAAACTCCTTTCAAAGGTTCTATCTTGTGATTGAACAAAGAAGGCTAGTCTGGATCTTTGCTCATGCACTAGTGTTTTTCCTTTCCTTCCCTCAGATTTTGCTGGGTTGGTCATTTGATTTTGGTGTCGGATTTGTCTGGCTAGTGCCTACTACACTGCTGCTTGTCTGCAAAGGTACGGGCTGGTGGAAAGGTGCACTTTGGGCAGGGTTGGCGGGATGGCTCGCGCACAGCCTAGTGTTCTATTGGGTTTATGTCGCTGTGGTTCGTTATGGCGGAGCGAGTCCGACTTTGGGCGTTTTATCCGTGGCGCTTTTGGCTGTTTACGGTGCATTTTTCAGCGCCCTCCTAGGAGCTCTAGCGGGACTGATTAAAAAAGAAGATTTGTTCTCGCCTCTTTTTTTTGCGGCTGGCTGGGTGGTCACAGACTGGTTGAGGTCGCTTTTTCTGACGGGATTTCCGTGGGCTTCACTAGGTTACGCACTTCACGGCGATATTTGGGCACGTTCTCTGGTCGCATTTTCAGGTGTCTACGGACTGTCTTTTCTGGGAGTCATCGGTGGTTTTGCTCTTAAGTTTTTTTTCGAAGGTCGATATAGGCTCGGTGTAAGTTACGGTCTAGTCGTGCTGCTCCTTCACGGAGTCGGTTTTCTTCTCACTGAACGGGATGTTCAAAAGGTAGATTCCCTAAAGGTTGGAATTGTTCAAGGAAATATCGATCAAGGAGTAAAGTGGGACCCTGTACGCTCGGAACGAATTCTCCAAACATACGAAAAAGGAACATTAGAGGCCATCGCGAAGGGAGCGGAGATTGTGCTGTGGCCTGAAACGGCAGTTCCAGGAATACCGGAAGGTGACTCGGCGCTACTCTCACGAATTCGAGGTCTTGCAGAAAAGACGCGGACAGTCCTGATCGTTGGGGCAATAGGCTTCGAGGGAGAGCGAGGCTCGATCGGTGGGAGTAGCAGTGCCTATCGTTTTTTTGACAGCGCATTTCTTGTCAATAAGGATGGTTTTCTTGTAGATCGCTACGATAAGGCACACCTCGTGCCTTTCGGCGAATATATTCCCTTTAGGAAATTCCTGGGGAAGTTTGTATCGGCGTCCGTAGCGGGCGTAACCGCCACGGACGTAACCTCGGGGAATGGGCCACGTGTACTAAGGGCTTCTGATTTAGGCCCTCGCGGGCTACTTGTAGGTACGCCTATATGTTATGAGCTGCTTTTCCCTGATCTTGTCCGTGGTTTTGCGAAATCCGGTGCTTCATTTTTGACAGCACTTACAAATGATGCATGGTATGGGATGACAGGTGCTCCCAGACAGTTCCTTGCAATCACCACTTTAAGGGCCATAGAAACAGGTCTCTGGACTGTTCGGGCGGCAAATACAGGAATTTCTGCATTTATTGCTCCGGATGGGACGATCATATCCGAGACCGATTTATTTAGCCGTGAAGTCCTCGTGGGAGATATATATTTGCCTGGAATTTCCGCAGCGCCGACATTTTATGTTCGTTACGGAGATGTCTTCGTGCTCGTGTGCGCAGGTTTTCTTTTGACATTTCTGTTTTTTGTTTTTAGACGGGGGTTGTCTCCGGGCTCTAAGATCACTAGTTGTTCGTCTTTACAAACCGAGAATGAGGACCGCTATGAGTGATAAAAGAAACACAGAGGCGCTGGAGGTATTCGATCACCTGGCATCTGTTAAGCGGCGCTTTGCGGAATTTCGGGGGCGACTTTGACGAGGCAGCGATGGCCAAACGAATCCAAGTCCTCGAAGAAGCTGCAGCCGTACCTGACTTATGGAGTGATCGGGCTCGTGCGGAGTCCATTCTTCGTGAGAAGCGGGTTTTAGAGAGAGAGCTCTCCCTTATCTGTGGTACGGAGCAATCGTTAGAAGACGCAGTAATTCTGTTAGAGCTTGCTGAAGAGGCTTCAGATCAGGAGGCGAGAGAAGAAGTTGCCGTCAAAGTGAATGAACTTGCCCAGGTACTCGCCGATGCTGAGCTACAGCATTTATTGGGCGGTGAGCACGATTCGAGCGGTGCGATAGTTTCAATAAATTCGGGCGCGGGAGGCACGGACGCTGCTGACTGGGCCGAAATGCTCTTAAGAATGTACCTTCGCTGGGCCGAAAGGCGCGGATTTCGTTCGGAAATTTTGGACCTACAGGCTTCCGATGATGCTGGGATACGGTCAGTCACGGTTACGATGGCAGGCGAATATGCCTTTGGTTACTTAAAAACTGAAGAAGGCGTCCACCGTTTGGTGAGAATTTCTCCTTTTGATGCGCAACGGAGGCGTCATACAGCCTTTGCAAGCGTATCTGTTTTTCCGGAAATTGATGATTCAATTGATGTGGAGATAGAAGAAAAAGACCTTCGAGTTGATACTTATCGTGCGAGCGGCGCAGGTGGGCAGCATGTGAACAAAACGGACTCCGCTGTACGCATAACACATGGGCCAACTGGCATTGTAGTTCAATGCCAAAGCGAGAGATCTCAACACAAAAACC
>CAYOGP010000162.1:0-5022 GCA_964403555.1 uncultured Spirochaetales bacterium
TCTTCATATTTGTACTTTCCATAGTCCATTACTCGGCAAACTGGTGGCTTGGCGTTAGGAGCAACCTCCACTAAGTCAAGCCCATTGTCGTCAGCGATTGTTCGTGCCTCGTCAGACGACACTACCCCGAGCTGCTCCCCTTCTGCTCCTATTAATCTAACCTCGTTAGCCCTTATCCGTTCATTTATACGTGTAGTTTCAGGGCCTCCGAGCGCCTCAGATTGTCTTGCCATTAATTTCGCAACCTATTCGTTTCATCTAACAATTCGATACGAAAAGTTTCCAAATCAACCACCCTTTCATCACGTTTAGAGTCTGAACGGCGACGCATTGTAACCGTTTCCTGCTCTTCTTCCTTATCTCCCATAACCGCAATCACAGGAATTTTATTTAATTCAGCCTCTCGGACCTTAAAACCTAGTTTTTCACTCCTCGCGTCCACCTTCACTCGAAGCCCTTTCGCTTGAAGGACTTTTTCTACCCTGGAAGCATAGTCCAGGTGCCGATCTGCGATAGGCAACAAAATGACTTGTACCGGTGCCATCCAGATTGGGAGATCGCCCGCTGTATGTTCCAGGTAAATCGCTATAAAGCGCTCGAGAGAGCCTAATATCGCCCTGTGAAGCATTGCCGGCCGATGTTCTTGACCATCTGGACCGATATAACTCAATTGGAACCGTGCAGGCATAGCAAGATCGATTTGAAGCGTGGCGAGAGTCCACGACCGACCAAGAACATCCTCGAAATCAAACTCCACCTTTGGCGCGTAGAAAGCGGCTTCACCTTCCTTTATTCCACAATCATATCCTGCAGCCTGCACTGCTTCGATGAGGATTTTTTCAGCCTCATCCCAATCACCTGGATCACCAAAAAACTTCTCCGGCCGGGTCGATACAGAAACACTCACTCCTGAAAGACCCAGATCTGAATACACTTTATGAACCATCTCAAAAAAACGTGACGCCTCAGTCATAATCTTTTCGTTTTCGCAAAAAATGTGCGCATCGTCTTGTGCCATTGATCGTACTCGCGACAAGCCTGTCAACGTACCGCTTCTCTCATTTCGATGAAGTCTACTGAATTCAGCATAACGAATCGGTAACTCCCGATACGACCGTTTTTGAGAGGAAAAGAGAAGACAATGGCCTGGACAGTTCATCGGTTTGACACCGAGTTCTTCTCCTTCATCGCCTTGCATAAGAAACATATCCTCCCGAAACATCTCATAATGCCCGGATGTCTTAAAGAGATCGGTTCTATAAATCTGAGGTGTCATCACCTCGTCATAACCATACTCGAGATACAGCTTACGCATATAATCCACGAGGGTGTTGTATAAGATCATTCCCTTGGGTTGATAAAAAGGTGACCCCGGAGAAATTCCATCCAGATAAAACAAATCGAGCTCTGCCCCTATCCGACGATGGTCTCTCTCTTTTGCAAGCCTGATACGCTCTACGTAGTTATCCAGTTCCTTACGGGACCCAAAGGCGGTGCCGTAGATTCTCTGCAACATCTGATTTTTTTCGTCTCCGCGCCAATACGCTCCAGCAACATCGAGAATCTTTATCGCTCCAATCTGTGAAACATTAGCGACATGAGGGCCACGACAGAGATCCACAAAGTCACCGTGTCGAAACAGCGTTATCTCCTCGCCTTCGCGAATGTCATCCAGACGCGAAATCTTAAGTTTTTCACCCAGAGAGGAAAAAATTTCTCTCGCCTTGTCTCGTGTAACAACCTCTCTTGAGAAGTTCCCGGCTTCGGACAAGATCTCATTCATTTTCATCTCGATAGCTTCGAGATCTTCACCGGTAAACGGTCTATGCACCAGAAAATCATACTGAAACTTCTCGGAATGATCGCTTCGTCCGACATCAACCTGTGCCTCGGGAAAGAGTCGCTTAACGGCATCTGCCATAACGTGTTCCGCAGAATGACGGATAACTTCTCCCGCAATCTCGTCCCGCACAGTGACTATTGAGAGGTTCGCATTGTCCGAGAGAGGACTCCGAAGATCTACCAGATCACCGTCGATCTTCCCTGCCACCGCGGCTTTAGCAAGGCCTGAACCAATCTTCTTTGCCGCGTCCTCTACTGTAGAATCCTCCTCTAGCTCTATCGAACTACCATCAGGCAACACAACAGCGATACCGGTCATCAACTACTTCTCACAATACGATGACGCCTTCTCTCGATGGACGTAAGTAGATCCTGACAGTACTTCTCTAGCGACATCTCAGGCCCAAAACCTCTCAATAACATTCAATCTTGAACGTAAGGGTTCATTCCAATGTGTCTGAGGAACCGATGGTAGGCACGGGCGGGGTCGAACCGCCGACCTCCGCCGTGTCAAGGCGGCGCTCTAGCCACTGAGCTACGTGCCTGGACTCAGCTAACACGCTGAAATATATAACGTTTCCTGAATTCAGTGTCAATCCGTCAAAACCGGAGATAAGCCTTCGATTCGCAGCGAAACCCCCTCAGGCGGCTGTTCCGAAGCAAACAAAATCATGTCTTCTGACTCGAGGTCGGAACGGGCCTCGAGAACTATGTCACTCAACGAGCGCGAAGCGGTTACCACGAGCTCTACCCTAGATTGGCTGAAAAAGATTTGAGCTACCCCCTCTACGCCTCTAATTTTTTTAACCGATTCCAAAAGCAGCCTGTAGGAGCGAAATACCAAGGGCCCCTCAATACGAACGAGGTAGTTTCTCAGGTATTCCTCTGGGGCTTCCATCAAAAGACCCTTATCTCTCAAATGTCCTCTTAAAAGCTCCATATCTACCTGGACGCTAGCTTCCACAACATATTCAAATTTGACAGTTTCATTTCCAGACAGAAGCACTGGGCCAATCCCTCTGTCCGCAAGAAGTCGATACTGAACCGCATAACGAGGGGCTTCTTCTCCAACCTCTTGACCCAAATCTTCTAGAGTTTTTTCAATATTCTCTTTAGAAACTTCTTCTAGTACAAGCTTTTCAAGTGCCTTCAAAACTCCATCTCTGATTGCATCCCGAAGCGCCGCTTGCCTATGAGCAGGATTTGACTCTTCCCCTTCTAGAACCGATATCACCCCGACGCCTTCAACACTATTTATTTCTGTTTTTCCAGCTTCTAAAAACACTCCTGTTGTAATAAGAATAAGAATGAACGGAATTGTGAAGTAACGGGTCACCTAGAAAGTTCCGATACAGGTCGCCCAAACAATCCATCTACCGCACGACAAAGTTCAATACTGGCATTTACACCCTTTACATCCGGCAAAGCCAATACTGTTTCGCTTTCTCCAGGAATTACGACATGAACAAGCACGGAACAGTCACCTCGGTGTTGATCAAATACCGCTTTAAGAGCCAATAATCGGTCTTCATTCACATCTGCAACTGGCAACCGGATACGGAGAGACTTCGCGAGAAATTCCTCTGCTTTGTCTAGCTCCCAACCATCGCGTACAAGCAATTTAGGCGGGTCACCTACCTCCAGGCTGCCTTCTAGAACTAGCGGCATTACCCTTCCTTCCGATAATTCGACTGCACCTTTCAACAAGGGCTTCAACTGTTTATATGGTTCTGCAAAAATTACCAACTCAAACGTTCCATCCAAATCTTCCAGAGTACCAAAGGCCATAGTGGCCCCTCGCCTAGTTCTGGTTTCTCTTAGGTTCGTTAACAATCCTCCAACTCGAGCATCCCTTCCAGATCTTTCCTCGGCAGTACTGGACCGAACATTAGTTACCTTGAAAAGTTTATCAACGACATCTTCTAGCGGATGCCCGCTTACGTAAAACCCAAGAACTTCCTTCTCGCCTGACAAGCGTTCAGACTCACTCCAAGGTGGAACCTCAGGCAATTCGGAAGAACCCGGGGAAGAATCTAGAGAGGACCCGAACAAACTCTCTTGACCAAGTTCCCTATCTCTTTGCGCCGAAGCGCCTCCCTCTAATGCGCTATCTAGACTCGCGGCAACCCCAGCTCGTTGCTCGTGGATTGAATCGAAACTTCCACAACGGACTAGACTTTCAACAACTCTCCGATTTACCCGTCGAGCATCCACTCTCCGACAAAAATCGTATATATCTGTAAAACTTCCTACGTCAGAGCGAGCGTCGACAATTGCTTCAACTGAGCCTTCTCCAACATTTTTTATTCCTGCAAGGCCAAACCGAATGCCTTTTTCCACAACAGTAAAATCGTGATCAGACTGATTGACATCTGGCCCAAGCACAGAAATACCTTTCTCTCTCGCGTGATTGATATATCTACTCATTTTGTCATGGTTGCCAGACTCTATAGAGAAAAGTGATGCTAAGTACTCTTTCGGATGATTGGCTTTCAGGTAAGCCGTCTGATAAGTGATGAGTGCGTATGCCGTAGAATGAGCCTTAGGAAATCCATATCCCGCAAATTCTGCCATGAGGCTGAACAGACGCTCAGCAGCTGTTTGAGAAACTCCTCGTTCCGTTGCTCCAGCAACAAACTTTTCTTTTTGTACTTCCATCTCCTCTGGCTTTTTTTTACCCATCGCCCTCCGAAGCAAATCTGCCTCGCCGAGAGAATATCCTGCAATGCGGTTTGCAATCTGTAAAACTTGATCTTGATAAACAATCACCCCAAGCGTTTCGGCTGTCAGATCTTCGAGCTCCGGTACGAGATACTCTACTTTCGTTAGCCCATGCTTCCTACTCACATAATCGTCAACCATCCCTGAACCTAGTGGACCTGGTCTATAAAGTGCTACGAGCGGAATAATTTCTTTAAATGATCTAGGTTTCAGCTTTAGAACAAGATCTGTCATTCCTGAGCTTTCAACCTGAAAAACGCCTTCTGTATCGCCTTGACAAAGCAGATCGTAGGTCGCCTCATCGTCTAAAGGAATTTTTTCAACTGAGAAATCTTCAACTCCTGAACTCCTCAGACGTTTCTCTGTATCAGCAATTACAGTTAAGGTTTTTAGGCCAAGAAAGTCGAATTTAATCAGCCCAATTTGCTCCACCGCTCTCATATCCCACTGGGTCATGAC
>CAYOGP010000163.1:0-5009 GCA_964403555.1 uncultured Spirochaetales bacterium
CGGATCGTCTTTGGGAAATGTTTAGTCTAAGAAATTTCCGGGCGAACCTCGTTGCTAAGGACATCCACAATCTCTTGATACTCAGAGGGGCTACTATAACCGTGAGCACTTACCAAATGCGTAGTACCCGCATCCTGGTAGGCCTTAGCGAGGTCTATAGCCTCAGAGATATTCTCAATGGGTAGAGTCTTCATAGCTACTACTTCAAGTTGACCACGGCCAGCTGCCGTGCCTTCTTTCTGAAATCTTTGGACGAGTGGTTTTAAAACATCTGGATCAACAAATACAGGCATCCATCCGTCGCCGCGCTTTATCGCCCTTGGAATCGCAATATCGGCGTTGCCCCCAATCAAAAACGGAGGTCTTTTCGTCTTAGGAGCTAGGGCAATCTTTTGCCCGTTACATTCCACAAAATCCTTGTCGAACGCAATGTGGAGGAAATCGAGGAGTTCATCCGTCAGCCTTCCGCGCCGAGTCTTCGGTACTCCAAGCGCTGTAAATTCTTCCGTGAGGTAGCCGACCCCAACCCCAAAATTCATTCTGTTGTCGGAAAGATGTTGGATACTTTGGAGCCACTTAGCAGTCGGGAGAGGAGGCCGATAGGGTCCTATAATTACTGCAGAGCCGAACTCGATCCGGTTCGTCACAGCGCCCAGGAAAGCCATCGTTGCATAAGGGTCGACTATGTTCCCCATATCATTAGAAACGCCGTACTCGTTATTCCACTCGCCAGGTGGGAATCCAATATGATCATTGACCCACATCGAATCTAACGTGGAGTTGTCGGCAATACCTGCACATTTTAGAAGATTCTCGCGTGAGGAATGAGGCCCCCAATGTCTGTAATTCACACCAAGTTTCATATTCCACTACCTCGTCTTTTTTATCAGTAAGACTCTCCTCACTGAAGGTTAGTTTGTAGGCTCTAAGCAATTGCATCCGAAACGTTCCGGCCAATTGCGTGGCATTTACCTAGGACGGGGAAACATAGCATGACTAAAATCAAGGGTAGCTGTCTTTGTCGGAGTATTAAATACACATCTAAAGCTGAACCAATCGCACAGGTAGTATTTCATTGCGTCGATTGCCAAAAACAAACGGGTACTGCCTTTTCGATAGTTCTTTTACTTCAAGAAGTAGACCTGAATATTTCAGGATCTAGTCACGCAACTACTCCCTCATTCGGAGATACAGGTAAAGAGACAATCCGGCATTTTTGCAACAATTGCGGATCGCCGATTTACTCCCAACCTCGAGCCTACCCAGGCCTTGCTGCCTTAAAGGCCGGAACTCTAGATGACACAAGCTGGTTAAAACCAACAATAAATGTGTATTGCGAGACTGCCCAACCATGGGTTGTTATGGGCAAAGGTATGGAAAACTATGATCGAATGCTTCCCTTGTAAAGATTCTCTAAAACTTAAGCAATTCGCCTAAGTCAGAAATTTCAAAATCAGGGTCTGGTCCGTTATAACTTCGCAGTGTCTTAGTGGAATCAGGTATCTGCCGGGTTATCCAAGCAGCCTGCATGGCACAAGACTTCGCCCCTCTAACATCTGCTTCTAGGTTGTCTCCAACATGGAGAATTTCGGAAGCACAAAACCCTGAAGCCTTAATTACGACATCGAAAATTTCTTTTCGGGGCTTTCGGATTCCAATATCGTCTGAAATAACAATTTCCTGAAAATATTCGGTAAAGTTACTCTCTCTGAGTACCTGATTTGCACAGGAAGAATCAGTGAAGTTTGAACAAACAAACAAAGGAAATCTTTTTCCTAGTTCTTCCAAAACACCAGTATGATGCGCAGGAACCGTTACTTGTTGTCTAAAGAGCTCCATATGTTTGGCCCTCAATGCCTCTACTAGATCGGAGAACTCTGCTTTCTTTAGATTAAATCGTGAATCTATAAACCTTTCAAAACGCGCCTTCGTTGAAATCTCTACCCCTTCGGTTATCTGTTTTTTTCGAATATCGCGATCTACTGTCGAAAGAGCTTCTGCAAATGACTCCAAATCGCGAAACGGCTCTTTGGGAGCGATTTCATACAACGCCCCTACAGTGGAAGGCAGTTGCTCATGCCCCAGGGTTATTGTTGGCAACCCACTAAGATCTAGATCTACTAACGTATCGAAAAGGTCAAAAGAAATTGCACGAATCACTAACTAATAATAGCAGGATTGAACCTCGCACTCGAGTCTTCGTGGGGCTAGTGTGCTAGCACCTTCATTTTCTCAAAGTAATCTACATTTCGGAGGAGGTACCGGAAATCTCTGACACGATAACTGAAGAGTTCCCAAAAGATGTCACACGGGTTGATATCGATGACCGCCAGTTTTGGCTGATCGGAACGGCGCATATATCAAAGAGATCTGCGGAACTTGCTAGAAATTCAATAATCGAGCTACGACCAGATAGCGTCTGCCTTGAGTTGGACACTCGGCGTTATGCCGCTCTGCAAGAGGAAAAAGGGTTCAGCTCTTTAAACCTTCGCGAGGTAATAAGGAAGCGGCAGCTTACCACTCTCATTCTGAATCTTTTGCTTTCCTCTTACCAAAGGCGGATCGGCCTCACTTCGGAAACTTTGCCTGGTGCTGAATTTCTTGAGGCGGCAAGAACAGCGGATGAAATGAAGATCCCAATAGTGCTATGCGATAGAGACATTCGAATAACACTCATCCGTGCGTGGCGAAGTCTACAGTTTTGGGAGAGATTTCGGCTTTTATCAGAAATGGTGGAATCATGTGTAACATCACCAAACTTATCCGAATCTGACCTCCAGCAACTACGGGATCAAAACGTCCTGAACCAAGTAATGAATGAATTCAGTAAACGTTTTCCAAACCTAAAGCGAATTCTTATAGATGAACGAGATGTGTTCCTGGCCAGAAAGATGCGCGAGAGTAGTGGGAACCGAATAGTCTCCATAGTGGGAGCCGGTCACATCAAAGGCGTACAAGATGCATTAAACAATCCGAACGAAGCAAATTTGGCGGAGCTTAGTCAGATTCCTCCACGTCGGCCATGGTTCAAGATATTTGGATGGACCATTCCGATAGTGATAGTCCTTGCTCTCTCGACTATCGGCCTGCAAAAAGGGTCAAGTGCTCTCCAGGAAAATCTTATTTTCTGGATTTTAATCAACGGTACTCCCAGCGCTATTTGCACTGCCCTCGCAATGGGTAACCCTTTAACTATTGTTGCAGCATTTATTTTTTCACCCTTTACTAGCCTTACTCCAGTAATCGGTGTTGGTTACGTGACGGCTTTCGTTCAAGCCTATGTGAGATCTCCCAGAGTAGAGGAGCTAGAGAAAGCGACAAGCGATGCTACGAATCTTAAGGGTTGGTTTCAAAATAAACTCTTGCGCATATTTTTGGTCTTTATTTTTTCTTCACTCGGAAGTGTTTTTGGAACGTGGGCTGGTGGCGCAAAACTTATTTCGAGTATCTTTTAGGGCAATATGCAACACCGATCTATAAATTTAAGAGTAATTATTGGGGCCTTAGGACTTATTCCGGTAGTGCTTGTCATCGCTACCGCTCCGGCCTCAGGAGCGGATTTCAAAAAAGGATTGACCGCGTACGTTCAAGAAGACTTCGAAACGGCTTTATTAGAGTGGACGCCCCTCGCTCGAGAAGGATCCTCTGATGCCCAGTTCTTACTGGGCAACATGTTTTATGTCGGACAGGGCACGCCGCAAAACTACGAAACTGCCCTCAAATGGTATCGTCTCGCGGCTAAACAAGAAAATGCAATGGCCCAAACAAGTTTGGGGATCATGTACTATCAAGGGAACGGTATTTCTCAGGATTACAATGCTGCTGTTGAGTGGTACCGAAAAGCCTCTAGACAGAGGCACGCAAATGCGCAGTTTCGACTCAGTTTTTGCTACCAAGCAGGCCATGGTGTCCCCGAGAATAAAGTATTGGCTTTAATGTGGGCCCATCTTGCGTCCGCGAACGGACATAAAACCGCGCTTTCAGTTCGAGACAACTTAATGAGCAACGGCATGACCCCGGATCAGAAGTCTCAGGCTCAAATCCTCGCACGCGAGTGCATTCAAAATGACTACCAAGGCTGTGAATAAGCTTCAAGGTTTCTCAAAATGAGATCACTAACTTTTACTTAATAGCTACGAAGCTGAAGTTTTTGCGGTCCCATGAAACGACTTGGTCTGCTCGCCTAATAGTTTTCCAAGAAAACGACTCTAAAAGGTCCACAGGAGAAACGGGTATAGGTTTCTTTAGCAAGCCCATCAAATGGGCTAGTTGTCCAGTCAGTTGATCAGGGCGTAGACTTTCTCTCAGTTCAGACCAACTCATAGATCCATGAAGTTTTGCGAGTTTCTTCTCACGATTTTCAAGTAACAAAAAATGATGGTGATAGATCGGCCTGGGAAACCGAAGCAGATCCTGAAGTGCATTCTGTATTCGCATACTCGGTTCTAAATCCCTTCCTCGACAAACCCGAGTCACTAGAAGAGTAGCGTCGTCAACTACACTAGCTAAATGATAAGAAAAGGCTCCGTCGCGTCGTCTAATGAGAGGATCGCCCATCCAGGGGCTTTTAAAAGGCTCATTGGAATCGGGAACGGGTTCGTCACAACGGAGTCTCAACGGCTCGGGACAATCTTCCCACCCACCAGGAGGTAGAGAGCGGTTTCTACATTTTCCATCATAGGGCACCAATCCATCAAACCTTTGAGATATCCTCGAAAAAAGGTCCTGACGGCTGCAAGAGCAAGGATACAAGAGTCCTTCCTTGAAGAGAGACTCAACTGCCGAAACGTATCGTTGTTGGACCTCGCTCTGTCTCTCCAGTACATCCCAATCGAGACCGAGCCACTCCAGAGCCTTTGGCATCTCGGCGACCCAGTGTGGTTTAGAACGATGAGGATCTAAATCTTCGAGACGCAAAACAAGACGCCCCTTGTTTCCTCTCGTATCCAACCAACACAGCAGGCCTGCGAGAAGAGTCCCCGCATGGGCTGGTCCCGTAGTCGATGGCG
>CAYOGP010000164.1:0-5002 GCA_964403555.1 uncultured Spirochaetales bacterium
AACAGTGCTGGAATCCCAGCTGGCCGAGACTCCAAAGGTTGCTCCTAGAGTTTCCAGTTTTTCGGAAAGCTCCAATGCACCCAAGTCACCGGCACCCTTCTCAATCAAATCGGCAGTAAAAACAGCTAGCCCTGCCTCTTCGATCGACTCAGATGCAGCTCCCGCCTTGATCGTCACACCCAATTCAATAAAGGGGAGTCGATGGTCTTCTAAAAATATTACTTCTAGACCGTTCGTTAATTCCCAACGGTGCAGACTCTTCGAAGGAACGACTGGCCGGTCCGGGGGCTCAACTGGCGGCAATTCCCATAGAGGCGTTTTTACGGGAACTGGATTCGAGACGATGTCAGCCGCTTGTCGGTTTGGTGCTGCGCAGGCGAAAAGAAACAAACACAAAGCCCCCCATCTTGCCCAAATTACGCTCATTGGATCGGACTCTGTAAGTTCGAAGCTAGGTTGGACTTTAATATCTGCGAATGCAAATCTGGCGCGATTACATTTACCGTGCTCGATCGGTTTCTTGCCAGGTAGTCGATAGCTACGCGCCTTACGTCTTCGGCCGTTACTGCTTGGACCGCCTGAAGTCTCTCGGCCAAGGGTCTTACCCGACCAAAGGTTATTACTTCACTTCCCATACGTCGGGCCAACGAATGGCTAGTCGTGTTACCTTTCAAGAGAGCAACTTCCAAGTTTCGTTTAGCCTTCTTCAGTTCTCCTTCTGAAACTTCTAAATTTGAAATCCTTTCAATTTCTTCAAAAAACACGGATTCCGTTAGTACAACACTCGTACCCGGACGTACTCTAACGAAAGCATAAAAGACGCCTCCTTGAGAAAGTTCCCAGTAGTAACCACTTGCCGAAAGCGCGATCTCTTCCTCGTAAACTAATCTCCGATAAAGTCTGCTACTGCGCCCCCCCGACAGTATCTCACTGGCAACATCGAGTGCGGGCCCGTCCGAATGCCCGGCACGAGGCGCACTCCAACCCACCGCTATTAAAGAACTACGGACCGGGAGAATCACCTCGGCCCGTCGGGGGCCCGTCTGTTCTGGCTCTTTTCGCGGAGTACGCGAAGGAGGTCGCCTTCGGCCCAAGCCTGCAAAATATTTCTGGACTAGACTTAGAGTTTCTTCTTCGTCAAAGTCTCCCGCAATAGAAACGACAAGGTTATTTGGAGCGTAAAAAGTTTTAAAAAACTCTTGGCAGTGCTCCACTTCCACATTTTCAATATCGGAACGCCATCCAATCGTAGGATGTCGATAGGGATGCGCTTGGAAGATTTGCGCAAAAAGCGCTTCAAAAGCTCTCCCCATCGGACTGTCCTCTGTCCTAAGGCGACGCTCTTCGAGAACGACCTGTCTTTCACTCGCTAAACTTGACTTCGAAATATCAAGATTATGGAGGCGCTCAGATTCCAAAGCGATTACCAGGGGGAGACTCTCCCTACTGACCTCGGCATGATAGACAGTCACATCTCGGGAAGTAAAAGCATTCACACGCCCCCCCCGCGCCTCGATCAACCTTGAATGTGCTTCAGGAGGAAGGCCTTTCGAACCTCGAAACATCATATGCTCAAAGAGGTGTGCAATCCCCGTAAAATCCGTTTCATCCACAGACCCGGCCTGAACCCAGACCTGGAATGAGACTACGGGGGTACTCGAATCAGGCAACATGAGGACAGTCAGTCCATTTGAAAGAGTAGTAGTCGTCATCTGGGATAACGGATCAGCTATAGAGGTCGAGTTTATATCGGCATGTTCTTCCGATGCAATCGATTCAAACGAGAAAGCTACCCACGCCAAAAGGAATGCGAAAAAAGTTACGAGAAACCGAATTTCTCTACAGCTGTGAAATCTGCTTAAAAAGGCTAACTGCATTTTTGAACGTCCCTTCGATCTGATGCCTAAAATATCCTTATCGGATAATCTCTACAATTAACGCGTATAAGCAGTTTCTTCAAAGAATGAAACGAAAAATGGAGTAGTTAGTGAGAAACACGTCATCGCTAGAAGTTCCAGTCTATTTCGACTTTGCTTCGACGATTTGTTATGTGGCCTACAAGGCTATGGACCGTTTAACCGAAACTCTTTCAGAACTTGAGGTTACATTGTGCTGGATTCCTATAGACCTAACTAAAGTGATTAATATCCGACGAAATGCTTTGACAAAGAAGGATGCAAGAGAAAATGCTCTCCGAGTTGCCCGCGAACTTGAAGTGCCGGTCCGGATGCCCGAGCGATGGATCGACTCGCGCTTAACAAACTGTACTGCAATCTTGCTCGAAGGAACTGAGAAGCGGAAGCTCCTCATCGATTATATTTTTTCTGAACAATTCGAACAAGGAAATCTGATTGAAGACGGCGAAACCCTAAGCCTAATAATTTCAAAATTCGGTATCGAACTTTCACCCCAAGCCTTTGAAGAAGCCCTAGAAAAGCTGGAGAAACAAACCAAGGAGGCGATTCAGTACCTAGTTACCGGTGTTCCGACCTTTATGCTGGGATCTTGGCCATTTGCAGGTATACAAAACGAGCAGACCATGCGCCTAGTTTTTGAACGTTACGCGAGTCGTGCTCGCCAAAACCTTCTCAATTAGAGACGGTGATCCAGCAAGGAGATAAATGATCAAAACACGCAACAAAGACGCTTTAGTTTATTCGAGTGACGGCTCTCATCTACCGAAGAAAAGAACAAAGCCAACTCATCCTAAGACGCAGTCTAAACGTCAGGTTAGAGTTTGGAAGGAAAAAAAAGGAAGAAAAGGAAAAGTGGTGACCGTTGTTTCGGGCCTCGCTCTTGCTACCCAAGATCTCAAAGATCTTGCGGGAGAATTCAAAAAACTTTGCGGAAGCGGGGGTTCCGTGAAAGAGGAGAATATTGAAATCCAGGGCGATCACACGCAAGAAATTCTAGATGCCCTCTCTGATCGGGGAATCTGCGCGAAGCGCGCCGGTGGATAAAAGTAAACGTATTCGCATAAAATGTAGAGACAGACGGAATTACTAGAAAATTCGTCGCAACGAAGCCCTTTTCCATGTCAATTTATTTTCCGAGAAGAAATCTTTGGGTTTTCTAAAATTTCCTTATTCCGCATAGATAGTTAGCGCTGAAAATTCCGGTTTTTTTGTACCCATCTTCTCCCAACTCAGAGCCTAGATAGCGCATCGCGTCGACGCGTTGCAACATGAATGGAAGACTCTATCCGAAAGTCCCTTCGCTAAAAGGCTGTGAGACTGCCTCCTCTCCGCTAAATTTGGGTCTCTACGATTCGGCGCGTCATGAACCGTACTTCCCGGCCACGACTCGCACCCGCAGCAAAAACCGCAGTTGCAAGTCACGGCCAGCCTGAAGCACGATACAAGGGCGCGGCTGGGACAAGACTACGGATGAAGAGAAGGAGAATGAAATGGGGCAAACTGCAAAACTCCACTACGAGGGAAAAGAGATCGAGCTTCCTTTGATTGAAGGATCGGAGGGCGAAAAAGCCATCGACTGCGGACAGCTCCGCAGTACGACAGGACTGATCACAATGGACCCTGGGTATGGAAACACTGGCAGTTGCGAGAGCCAGATAACTTTCATCAACGGAGAGGAAGGCATTTTGCGGTACCGCGGGTACCCAATAGAAGAGCTTGCCGAAAATAGTTCCTTTCTTGAAGTCAGCTATCTTCTTGTAAACGGCGATTTGCCTTCGCCTAACGAACTCGCGGCATTCACCGAATCTATCCGGACCCACACAATGGTTCATGAAGATTTCAAGCGCCTCTTCAGTGCCCTGCCTAAAGACGCACATCCTATGGCCGCATGCGCAGCAGCGGTTGGAGCGCTGGCTACCTTCTATCCCGATTCCCTCGATCCCAGGGACTCGCGGCAGGTAGAAATTTCAGTGCACCGACTACTTGCGAAACTTCCCACGATTGCCTCGTATGCCTACAAGCATTCTATGGGACAACCTTTTATGTATCCCGACAACGAACTGTCCTATGTAGGAAATTTTCTTCAGATGATGTTCGCGACACCTTGCGAAAAATATGAAGTAGATCCCGTTATCCAGAAGGCAATCGACATGCTTCTGATTTTGCATGCAGACCACGAGCAAAACTGCTCCACGAGTACAGTTAGATTGGTTGGCTCGTCCATGGTCAATCTTTTTGGAGCCATATCCGCCGGAATTAGTGCCCTTTGGGGACCAAGACACGGGGGGGCTAATCAGGAAGTTATCGAAATGTTGGAGTCAATTGCCGAAGAAGGTCTCACCGCGAAACAGTTCGTGGAACGAGCTAAATCGAATGACGATACCAGTCGGTTGATGGGCTTTGGACACCGTGTCTACAAAAATTACGACCCCAGAGCGAAAATCCTCAGAAAATCGGCCCACGAAGTGCTCTCTAGCCTGGGGGTCCAAAGTAAGCTCTTAGAAATTGCGATGGAACTTGAAGAATTAGCCCTGGAAGACGAATACTTTGGAGAACGCAAGCTCTATCCAAATGTTGATTTTTACTCCGGTGTGATTTACAAGGCCATGGGAACACCCGTGAATATGTTTACTGTCATGTTCGCTCTCGGACGCCTCCCAGGATGGATTGCCCAATGGCTGGAAATGCATGAGGATAAGCAGCGAATCGGACGCCCTCGACAGATCTACACTGGATCCGCCGAACGACACTATGTCCCGCTCAACAACCGCTAGTGAAGATCCTCAGGCGAAATCAGGTGTAACCCGCCAACTATTCTGGCTTGACGGGGAGTGGACAACCACTCCTCCTAAACTGCTCCATGGCTGCTACACAACGGGACTATTTGAATCAGGGAGAATCCGCCACGGAATTAAACTGGCCTTACGACTAAGTAAGGACGCGGCAGCGCTGGGCTTAGGTTTTCTTAAGACGGACCGCTGCGCGGAGGCAATGTGCCTTATAGGAAGGAAGGCTTTCGGCACGCGCTCCGGCATCGTTAGATTGGACGCTGCTCGAGGAGAGCACGGCGAAGTGCAACTGTTGGG
>CAYOGP010000165.1:0-5000 GCA_964403555.1 uncultured Spirochaetales bacterium
TGCAGGTGCAGGATGGCGATCGCTTTAGGCCTTTTATGAGAGGTATTATCGTTCATCATTTAACGAGCAAGGGCATAGCCTTCGAAGATGCCATGAAAGCTGCCAATCGAGTTAGAGATGTCTTGCGAGGTCGAGATTTGGTAGACCGCGAAGAGCTGGTAGCTTTAATAGAAGAGGTATCTGGAGGAAAGGGTATATCCGGCAATGATGAGGGGCCACGTCAAATCTTTGTTGGGCAGAACAAGACTTTTTTCTCAAAAGGATTTTTATCTCAGTCCTTGCTGGCAGCAGCAATTGACCCTAACGATGCATTTGATGTGGCTCAGCAGATCGAAGTCGAGCTTTTTGCTAAATCGGTAGATCAAATCCGTCGTCATGATCTTCGCAGGTTAGCATTTGAGACACTAAGAAAGAGACTAGGAGAGCAGGTGGCGCAAAGGTATCTTGTTTGGCGCCATTATCAGGAAGAACCGCAAAGGCCGGTAATTTTGTTGCTGGGTGGTACTACGGGAGCCGGAAAGACTTCCCTCGCAATTGAGGTTGCTCATAGACTTGGTATCGCCCGAGTAATTTCAACGGATTCGATCCGGCACGTAATGCGTCTCATGTTGTCAAAAGAATTAGTTCCAGCGATTCATAGTTCCTCGTATAGAGCCTTCCAGACTTTATCAGATTCTCAAGGTGACGACTCTGTAATTGAGGGTTTCCGGGTTCAATCAAACCTAGTCGCGGTTGGTGTCCATGCAATGATTGATAGAGCAATTGAAGAAAACGAAAACTTAGTAATGGATGGTGTATCTCTCGTGCCTGGAATTTTGAATCAAGATGCTTATTTGAATCGTGCCGAATTACACTTTTTAATGGTCGCAAACCTCGATACTGAGGAGTTTGAAAATCGTTTTTCTGCGCGAGAGGCCCAAGCGTCAAGTCGAGAGTCGCATCGTTACTTAAGTCATATTGATTCGATACTGCAGATACAGGATCATCTTCTGGAGGTATCTGAGGCTCATCATGTTCCAATCGTAGACAATAAATCGTTCGATAAGTCGGTGCTTTCTATAATTCAAAGTTTGATGGAAACGCTTAGAAAAAGAGAAAGTTTCGATGTTAAATCGTTACTTTAATCGATTCTTAATTCTGATTCTTATCTTCAATTCTCTTAGCTGTGCAACGATGACCGTAGAGCAAGAAAAATCAGTGTCTGAAGACTTTGAGAAAAGTGTAAAACAAAATTTTTCGATATTTCACGATCGTGTGGTGAGAAATTATGTAGAAACTATCGGAAGAAAGATTTTGACTTCTTTTCCGCAGAACTCATTCGACTATGAGTTTCAACTAATTGAATCTGAAGAGATCAATGCTTTTGCAGGACCCGCTGGTAAGATATTTTTAAATACTGGAGTCCTCTTGAAGGCAAAGAATGTCGGTGAAGTAGCTGGTGTCATCGCCCATGAAATTGGACACGTAGTTCGGAGGCACGTCGCCGAGAATTACAGCAGGAGAAAGCCAGTAGCTATAGGGAAAAATGTTGCAATTATTGCCGCCACGATATTAGGAGGGGGTCAATTAGGCCGAGCGACAGGAATGGTAGGAGGAATAGCATCGGCAGCCTATCTCAATAAGTTTACCCGTGAAGATGAGATTGAGGCCGATGCTTTTGCTATTCAAGCTTTAGTAGATGCTGGTTATCACCCAGATGGATTAGTAACATTCTTCGAAACGCTCTTATCTGAAGCTACCGCTCGCCCACCCGAGTTTCTATCAAGCCATCCAACGACTGAAAAACGAATTCAGTCCGCTAAATTACTGATTGCTTCCAAAGACAACCTATCGGACCTTATCTCCACCGATAATGGCAGGTTCGAAATAATTCAGAGACGAGTTCGTTTACGTATGGGTCTCGAATCCGCAGGTATCGGTGAACCCGTTTATTAACATGTGAGTAAAACTAAATAATGGATAGAATAAATCTTAATCACCATAGTGCTGTTATTTTATGACTCGAAGTCCAGATAGGAAAGTGGAAGGCGTTGATCATCGGGTTTTACCCGAGGAAATTAAAAATAGTGGATGGAAATCATTTTTTCGGGATGATGAAAATATTCAAGATTCTTTAGTAGTAGAAATTGGTTTTGGCAGAGGAGAGTTTTTGGTTGATTTAGCGAGAAGAAATTCGACTAAAGCCCATATTGGCATAGATCTTTCTTGGAAACGGGTTACGAAAATGGCCCGGCGTTTGGCATCGTGCCCAATTCGTAATCTTCTGTTGATCGAAGGTAATGCGAACGAGATAGTTGAACATATGTTAGATGACGGAAGTGTGGAAACCTTCTGGATAAATTTCCCAGATCCCTGGCCCAAAAGACGTCATTCTCATCGGCGCCTTATTAAGCGCGACTTTCTCGATGTCTTGGTAACCAAACTTATACCCAAAGGAACCCTCGAAGTTGCGACAGATCATCCGGCGTACGCGAACTGGATTAATGCGCGTCTTCAAGGAACTCAAGGTTTGAAAAATATCTTTAAACCTTATCCCTACCTATCGGATGTCCCAGGCCGTCGCCTGACGGCTTATGAAGAAATTTGGCGATTAAAAGGCAGGACTCCTTATTTTTGGCGCTACAAAAAGGATGCACTGTGAAGTACAAGAATATGACCTTGAAAGAAATGCAAGATTACTTCCTGTCTAACTCATTGCCTAAGTTTCGAGCTGAGCAGGTTGCTACTTGGGTATATCAAAAAGGTGTCGAGGATCCGATGATGATGTCGAATATCGATATAAATCTGCGAAAAAAGATGAAGGAAGATTTCGAATTTCAATCGCTAAGAGTTGAAGAAATTTCTTATTCTAAAGATGGAACTATAAAAGGAATTTTGAAGACAAAAGATAACAATCTTTTGGAATCGGTGTTGATACCCGAGTCAGACCGATTGACACTTTGCGTTTCGAGTCAGATAGGTTGTTCTTTAAAATGTTCATTTTGTGCGACCGGGGAAATGGGTTTTACTCGAAACCTTGATACTTCCGAAATTATTGATCAGTTTTGTATTATGAAAAGATATACACATCACGAAGCTTCTATAACGAACGTAGTATTTATGGGAATGGGGGAGCCTCTGTTAAATCTTGAAGCTGTTATTCGTGCCGTAGGACTTTTTCTTTCTCCAAAAGCGTTCAATATTCCCGCTAAGAGAATTACTGTTTCGACAGCGGGAGTAGTTCCGAAAATTCTAGAACTATGTGAAAGCGTTCCCGTTAATCTTGCAGTTTCACTGCATGCTGCTAAAGATGATTTAAGGAACAAGTTGGTGCCATTAAATCGAAAGTTTCCAATCGCCAAACTTTTCGAGACTCTGAAAGCGATTCCGAATCTATCTAAACGGCACCCAGTATTTTTTGAATATACCCTTCTGTCAGGTATCAACGATAGTAAACACGATGCTAAAAATTTAGTGGCACTATTGAAAGGAGTGCCATCTAAATTGAATATTATTCCGGTTAATCAACATTCGGGATCAAATTTCAAGACACCTGAGGCAAATGTAATTGATACGTTTATGGGTATTTTGGCATCGGGTGGACTCGTTACCACGTTGCGAAAGAGCAGGGGGTCTGATATCGGAGCTGCTTGCGGGCAGTTAGCACTTCGACGCGTGTCTTGAAGTAACGCGAAATCTAAGTAGCATCAAATAATTAATTTGTGTTTACAATGCGAAGTTTCTGTCCTGGATGTATCGTATCGTTTGTAGAAATTCTGTTAGTTTTCGCCAAAATAGTGGCAGTCGTGTTGTAGTACCTTGCGATCCGACCTAGTGTATCCCCTTTTTTTACGATGTAGGTTGCCTCGGAAGCTTCTTTCAGGTCTATCTTAGAACGCAGTCCTGGTATGGCGACAATCCTTCCAGCGTATATCCGATTCCGATTCTTAAGTCCGTTTGCAAACGCTATTGCATCGCTTGTTGTATTAAACTTGGATGCGATTGCATCAAGTGTATCTCCTGGTTTAACCGTATAGGTAAACTGTAAATAGTCGGATAGGTCAGTGCCGATTCCTCTGTTGCTCGTCTTTCCTGGTATCTTTAATTTTTGTCCAGCTCTTATTTTATTCTTGTTGCGAAGATTATTAGCGCGGACTAATGAAGATTCGGAGACGCCAAAGCGTCTGGCTATCACGCTGAGCGAGTCTCCTCTCCGGACTCTATATTGCGTATCCGGTGTCTGAGTAAGAAAACGCAAACGGTTTGGAAGTGAGGCAAGCATTTTAGCTCCGTTTATGCCTTCTGGTATCCGGAGTGCGTATCCCTTCGGTAGAAACTTCTGAGAACGCAAAATTGGTTTTAACAGCGCGGGGTTTAATGCTTTTATTTCGTCGATAGTAATCCCCAATACAAAGGAGATGTCCTCGATCCTATAAAAATGGCTAAGGAATATTATGTTCCTGTTTTCGGGCCGATCCTTTTTTAGGTTGGAGAAATAAGTTTCAGGGCTTTGTTCAATATCCGAGGCGGCGAGAAATTCCGCATAAAAATTCTTCGATGCGAATCCGAACGTACGGCTCTTGTAGCGATTTATGATTGTGTGAATATTTGTTGTGCCGAGACGCCTTTTTGCCCGACGCATTCCTGAAGCCCCGTGGTTATAGGCGGTGATTGCTAGTGGCCAGGTACCTATAGAATCGTAATTTTTTTTAAGTAATTCAGCTGCAGCTCTAGTCGAAAGAAATGGATCTCTCCTTTCGTCAATGTAGTGGTTTATCCGGAGAAAGCGTCTCCCCGTAGACCGAGTAAATTGCCATAACCCTGAGGCACCCGCATGAGATCGGGCGTTAGGGTTGAAGGAAGATTCGACTAGCGGAAGTGCTACTAGTCTCTCAGGAACACCATGGTTTCGCAAAATCTCTCGTATAAAAGTCTCCCAGCGCCCCATTCGTTCAATACCCTTACGGAACCTATTAGATTGTCCTAGTTGAAAACGAATTCTTTTCGAGGATAACAGGAGG
>CAYOGP010000166.1:0-4994 GCA_964403555.1 uncultured Spirochaetales bacterium
ACCACACAGAATTAATTGCGGAGGCACTCGGCATCGAACCTAAGATGTGTCTGAGCGTTTCTACGGGAGGTGGCACTACGGTAGCGACGGTTGCACACGCCGCGGCATCAATTTCGACCGGAATGTGCAAAAATGTGGTGATTGTGAAAGGAGACAACTTAGCTACGGGGTTCACAAAAGATCAAGCACTCGCTTCGATGGCAAGTGTTGGTCATCCTCAGTTTGAGCAACCATACGGCGCTCCGGTACCTGCATTTTATGCACTAATCGCGCAGGCGCACATGCATGCATATGGTACGACGAGCGAGCAGATGGCTAGGGTTGCAGTGTCTGCACATTATCACGCATCGCTGCATCCGGGGGCACATAAAAGAGAAGTGCTAACTGTAGATGACGTTCTATCATCAAAAATGATCGCTGACCCTCTTCATTTATATGATTGCTCTTTGGTATCAGATGGAGGAGCGGCAATTGTTATGACCTCTGCGGACGCGGCGAAGGATTGCCCTAAGAAGCCTATCTATCTCTTGGGTTTCGGGGAAGGGCACCGAAATGAACACATCAGCCAAGCTCGGTCTTTTACCGAAAGTGGGGCAGTTGAATCGGGAGAGTCGGCTTTCAAAATGAGCAAAATGACCCCCGGAGACGTTGATGTCGCCTCCCTTTACGATTGTTTTACACCTGTCGTTTTGATCGAACTCGAAGATCTTGGCTTCTGCCCGAAGGGAGAGTCGGGGAGATTTGTAGAAGATGGATCAATTGATTTGGGAGGGAAAATACCTGTCAATACTCACGGAGGGCTCTTGTCACATTGCCATCCAGGAAATCCTGGCTCGATGTTTCATGTTACAGAGCTTGTGAAACAGCTCCGCAACGAATGTGGTGAAAGACAAGTGGAAAATGCATCTGTCGGGCTGGCGCATCTTCAAGGAGGGATTCTATCCAGCCACGGGACGTTACTCCTTGGAGGGGAAGAGACGATATGACTTCTTTAACTCAAAAGCCTGTCCCTGTTGCCACTCCAGATACTAAAGAGTTCTGGGATGGTTGCAATCAAGGGGTACTGCGAATCCAAAAATGCGAAGCTTGCAAGTCCCATGTGTTTTTTCCAACACTTGTCTGCCAGAAATGTCACTCCGATCGATTGACGTGGGTGAGCAGTTCGGGCCTTGGGGAGATCAAAACGTTTACGGTAGTCCGTAGGGCTGTCGGTGTATTTGCTCCTGACGTTCCATATACCATCGCGGTAGTAGTTCTCGATGAGGGTCCGCAGCTAATGACTTATATCGTGGATTATCAGGAGTCCGATCTGGCTATTGGCAAAAGAGTGGCTGTGGCCTTCGAAAGGCGGTTAGACAGCTACCTTCCCGTGTTCAAGTTGGTCTAAAATTTAATCAACTTGCTGGTAGGTATGGAAGCGAAGTAGAGTAAAAGATAGACCTGTGCTGACTGCGTCGACGAGATTAGATTTTAAGTTCGTTGGGTAGTGGGTGACGGATCTACATTAAAGGGGGAAGAAGTGAAAATCAAAGCTGCGATATATCGAGAAAAAAACAAACCGCTCACAATTGAAGACGTAGAGGTTTCTGAACCGGGACCCAATGAGGTTTTGGTAAAAACAGTTGCATGCGGTGTTTGTCACAGCGATCTTCATGCCCTTGAAGGGTCGATTCCATCTCCACGTCCGGCAATTTTTGGGCACGAGCCGGCAGGTATCGTTCAGGCCGTTGGTTCTAGGGTTAGACATGTCTCCCCTGGCGATCATGTAATTGCATGTACTTCATTATATTGCGGTGCATGTACCCAATGTTTGCATGGCCGGCCACATCTGTGTACTGATCGGGGTGCCTGTCAGCGAACTGATGAGGAGGCACCACGGATCTCTCAGGACGGATCTCAAATACACCAATTCGCTGATCTGGCGGCCTTCGCCGAGGCCATGCTTTTACATGAACGTGCGGTAGTGAAGATAGATCCGGAAATTCCTCTGGATCGTGCCGCCCTTGTCGGCTGTGCCGTTACTACGGGTGTTGGTGCGGCTCTAAATACCGCGAAGGTAACTCCCGGATCGTCGGTCGTAGTGTTTGGTGCAGGAGGGGTGGGAATCTCGGTCATTCAGGGAGCTCGAATTGCCGGAGCGCGTCAGATAATTGCGGTTGACCTGCTCGACAATAAACTCGAAACCGCTGTCCAGTTCGGCGCTACAGATACGATAAATCCGTCCTCGGTAGATCCGGTGAAAACAATTCGCAAAATGACTGGTGGGGGTGCAGAGTTTTCCTTTGATGCTGTCGGCCTTCCGTCATTAATAGAGCAAGCGTTCTATTGTCTTGCTCCGGCAGGCACGGCTGTTTTAGTGGGTGCGATTCCTGTTGGCCAACGAATGGATGTTAACCCTGGTCACTTTTTCTTGGAAAAACGCATCATAGGATGCATGATGGGTTCCAATCGATTTACTCACGATGCGCCACGGTATTTAGATCTTTACAGACAGGGTCGTCTTGACTTGGATTCGATGGTCAGCAGACATGAACCCCTCGAAAAAATTGGAGAAGCGTTTCGGGCGATGGAGGCAGGAGAAGTTACTCGGACAGTGTTGACGTTCGATTAGTTCGGTGATTCAGAAATTCTGTCCAGTCAAATCTTAAGTTTTGAAGCTGGGTGCATTTTTTAGCCTAATCGTTCGTTGGAGAGGAGATTTTTGATGGAGAAGAGTGACCACGGTAAAAAAATCCTTGAGGGTTGTAAGGTTCTTGACTTGACTCAATATCTAGCGGGTGCTGGTGTGACCCGAATGATGGCTGAGCTAGGGGCTGACATAGTAAAGGTAGAAATTTCACCGATTGGAGATCCTGGTCGACTTCTTCCCGCGGTAAAAGACGAACGCAGTGGTTTTTTCGTCCAACATAATCGAGGCAAGAAAAGCCTGTGTTTAGATTGGAACAAACCCGAGGCGTTAGAGATTATCAAGGATCTTGCAAAAGACGTAGATATAGTGGCCGAGAATTTTGGTAGGGCGGAAATCCTCGAAAAACGAGGTCTTGACTACGAGTCTCTTCGGAAAACAAATCCAGATCTGATTTACTTATCAGTCTCTGTTTTTGGCCGCGACACTCCCTGGAATAAAAAACCTGGATATGACTACATCGCTCAAGCTGCTTCGGGAATCATGCACATGGCAGGGGAACCGGATCGTCCGCCCGCTATGGTGTGGAGCGCCTTGGGTGATTCGAATGCAGCCGTCCACGGCTTCTGCTCGCTCGGATATGCGCTTTATCACAGAGAACGTACGGGTGAGGGCCAATACATTGATTTGTCCATGACGGATTGTCTTTTTCACTTCCACGATAATGCTCTCGAGGCCAACTTTCTCACTGAAGGAGAATTTGTACCGAAGCGTTATGGCGCGCACCATCAACTTCTTACTCCTGCGGGAACTTTCAAAAGTCCTGAGGGATATATCGTTGTCTTGGCACTTGACCTTCAGTGGAAGAATGTCTGCGAGTGTCTCGGCCGCTTAGATCTCATGACGGATCCGAGGTTCGAAAAGATGAAGGAGCGTGCCGAAAATAGGCTTCTGTTGGCAGAGATCATAGAAGAATGGATGGGAACTTTTAAAACCGACGAGGAAATTCTAGATCGATTTGAAACGCATCGTGTACCTGCCAGCCCTGTTTTGAGTCCTCTTGACGCACATGATCATCCAAATTTTAAGGCTCGAGAAATGGTAAGATGGGTTGATGATCCACTCCTCGGTAAGATTCCGATACCAGGGTTTCCGTGGAAATTTGGCGCACAGCCTCAACTTCCCGATATTGTGGCCCCTACGCTTGGTGAGCACAACTCCGAGATCCTTAGCGAGAAATTAGGGTTGAACGCTAAGGAAGTAGAAGCGCTCTTCGAACAAGGGGTTTTGTTCAGCAAAGATACCTACTAAATAGTTTTAAAATCTCCCGATGACTAGTTAGTTTTTGAAGTGCGGAATAACTTCGTTCGCAAAAATCTCTAGATAAGGATTCATTCTTTCAGCGGATACCCCGGGAGGAATTGTCCAACTGTAATAGCGTTCCAGGGGACACAATTTAAGATAATCTTCAATAATCTTTATGGCTTCTTCCGGCGTTACTACTTGAAGGATGTCGGAGTTATGTAAATCCCGCTCGTCGTTTAATTGAGGGAAAAGATCTTGTCCTGATTCTTTTAGCCACCGGTTGTAAACCTGCATTTGATAGAGGACATGGGGAGCTAGCTCAGCCCATGTTTTTTCTGGATCATGAGACGCAACTAACCAGAAGTGTCCCCCTGCGAGTCTACCCTGCTGTGGATCTTTTCCTAGATTTCTCAGCTCCTCTCTATACAAGTTACTAAGTGTTCCATCATCAGCGGTTCCTAAGTATCCATCGCCTAATTTCGCAGCTCTGCGTACTGTAGCGGGGGAGAAACCGCCTACCCAAATCGGCGGTCTCTGCTGGACTGGCATTGGTTCAAGTTTGATATCCGAGAATTGGTAGTGGGTACCGGAAAAGCTCAACGTTTCGCCTTCCCATAAGCGACGAATAATCTCGAGACCTTCATTCGTCCTGCTTGCTCGTTCACTTCGATTAGCCCCGAGAGCAGGGAATTCCTGGGGTCGGTATCCGACACCTACTCCAAGTTCGAATCGCCCATTTGAAATTATGTCTACCGTCGCACCGTCTTCCGCTACGCGAACGGGGTTATGGAGCGGCAAGAGCAAGACAGCCGTGCCGATCCGGATTTTCTTAGTGCGAGCAGCGATGGCAGCTGCGATGGGAAGAATCGAGGGGGCGTGACCGTCCTCGCAAAAATGGTGCTCGGTTAGCCAAACATCGTCATAACCTATCGATTCTGCCCAGGAAATTTGTTGAAAAACCTCCTCGTACAGGTCGTGAAAGGGTTTCTTCCAGGTTTTTGGGTTTCTAAAGGCATACCAAAGACCAAAGCGTAGGTTGGATTGCTGGCTCGACATTTTTAAG
>CAYOGP010000167.1:0-4984 GCA_964403555.1 uncultured Spirochaetales bacterium
GCGTGCTTGCGAGTAGTACTCGTCACAACTTCTCCACCTGCCATCCTCGCAATCTCTTCCACCCTCTCTGATTTGCTCAAACTCACGATTTTCGTTCGTGCATTACCTTCGGCGGATTCCTTCTCGACTCGAAAGTGTCGACTCCCTCGAGCAGCAATTTGAGGAAGATGCGTAATGCACAGAACCTGGTTATCACGAGAAAGGTCGGCAAGTAAATCACCGACACGATCTGCAGCTCGTCCGCCAATCCCGGCGTCCACCTCGTCAAATACTATGAGCAGACTTTGCCCAACAGAGCGCGTTGCACCCTTAAGTGCCAATAAGAGCCTCGACAATTCCCCGCCGGATGCCACATTTTGGAGTGGCCGTGGTTCTGATCCTCGGTTTGCTGAAAAAAGAAAGGAGATATTCTCGTTACCGTTTGGACCATAGGGCAGACCATCTGAGGATTCTATGGAATCGAGGCTAATTTGAAAGCTTGCGCCTGGCAAAGCCAGGGATTCTAACGCCGTTGTGACTTTCTCGGCTAAATCATCCGCAGCTACATTTCTAGCCTTACTCAGACGTATGGAACGTAACCGCAACGATTTCTTAATTGCTTCGAGTTCTCTCTCCACCTCTTGGATACGAGAATCACTGCCAGAAAGACGAGAAAGTTCAGTCTCTATCGTGTCTCGTTGATGAAGAATCGTTTTTTCATCCTCACCGTACTTTCTTCGTAAATCATCCAAGGCTCGCCAACGGTCTTCAATCCGAACCAATTCTGCCGGATCAACCTCCGTGGCATCTCTTTGTTCTCTCAAGAGCCCCACCAAGTCCGACACCTCGGCCTGAACCTCCTGAAGACGAGCGACGAGAGCCTCAAGGCTTTCATCCCACTTGCTTGCCGCCGACACCCTCGTTTCAACCTGGGTAATCAGATCAATTGCGCCTACCGCAGTCATGTCAGCCGGGTCACCATCGAGCAGCGCTACAGCGGCCCCAAGTTCGCTGAGAACCTGCTCTATATGAGCTAAACGAGATCTCGAGGACGCAAGCTTTTGAAACTCTCCTTCTTTAATCTCAGCAGAATCAATTTCTTCGATTTGAAACCTTAAGTAGTCCTGCCTTTTCGCCCTTTCCGCGCTTTCAGAAGAAAGGCGATCGTACTCTGACAAGAAATCGCGCATCTTGCCAAACTCCTCTCTAACTAAATTTCGATCTTCCATTAAACCGGCGTAACTATCCAACAGACGCCCATGAAATTCGGGTTTAAGTAGAGCTTGCGAATCGTGTTGACTAGAAATCTCGAGGCGTCCGCCTAGCAAATCAGAAAGTCGACTAATCGGTACAAGGTTTCCGGAAATCCTTGCTTTGCTTTTACCTTCCCGCGCGATTTCCCTTCGAACGATCAGTTCGTGGTCATCCGTTTCCAGCCCACGTTCTTGCAAGTCCAATTCTAAATCCTGAACAGAACGCGTATCGAAAACTGCCTCTATGATGGCTTTATCGTATCCCTGACGCACGACGTCTTTCGGCGCACGGGCGCCTGAAAGCAAATTAAGAGCCGACAGAATCAACGACTTGCCCGTACCGGTTTCGCCCGTCAGAACGTTCAATCCCGGCCCAAAATCAACCTCTGCAGACTCCACAACTGCAATTCCCTCTATGTGAAGAGAACGGATCAATCAGCCCCCCAATTCAGTTTGGTCCTCAATAGATCGAAATGAGAGAGAAAGGGCGAGGTCACAAAACTTACAGGGTGGTGTGACCCGGTAACTTTGACCGAGTCACCTGGATGCAGGGATACATGGCTTTGACCATCGACCGTAAGCTGAGCCTCTCCTTCGCGAGGGAAAACCGTCAGCTCTACTCTCGCCTTTCCTGGAAGAACAAGCGGTCGTTGGCTCAGCGTATGAGCAGAAATGGGCGTAAGGACAAATGCACCCGTGGAGGGCAAAAGAATCGGCCCTCCCGCAGACAATGAGTAGGCGGTAGAGCCGGTAGGCGTCGCGACCACAACACCATCCGCCGGGTAGGTCGTTACGAGATCTCCATCGACTCTCAATTCGACATCGATCATCCTAGATGGGTCACTCCTCGCGATCACAGCGTCGTTAAGAGCCAAAAAGCTCGAAATTTTCTGTCCCCCCCGAGAAGCCTCCACCTCCAGGCGCATTCGTTGGGTAACCTCATAGTCACCTTCGAGAAACCGACCTAGTGCCTCAAATCTTTCGCCAGGGGCGATCTCAGCTAAAAAGCCTAAGCGCCCCAAGTTAATCCCAACTATCGGAACTGGCCTCTCGCCTATTTCGCGAGCTACGGCCAACAAAGTCCCATCACCTCCAAGAACAACGAGAAAATCAGACTTTTCTCCTAACTCTTTCCGGTCGAGGCCAGGAACCCCAATCACTTCGCCGGCTCGTTTGTCGAAAAGAACTTCTACCGCGTTGCCCGACAACCAATCAACCAGTTCAACTAAGAACTCTTCAGCGCGAGAAGATGCCGGCTTTAGACATAGACCGATTTTGCGAATCGGCGTTGGTTTATTTTGCTTTTTCATATCGGCAGCCATAGCTCCTTAGAGGATAATAAGATCATGACAACAGGCGACTCTTTTGACCTCTTCCCGGAAGAGAATTCCGAGAAGAACATTGAAAGCCCTGCGGGAAGCTCGCAACGGCTCAAAGGCCCCTTAGCAGACCGCATGAGGCCAAGGATTCTTTCTGAACTCGCGGGACAAGAGCATCTAATTGGCGCGGCAGGCCCTTTGGGCGGGCTTTTAAAGGCTGGTAATTTGCCCTCTTGCATCCTATGGGGACCTCCTGGAGTTGGGAAAACGACCTTAGCTCGAATTCTAGCCCAGGAAGTCTCAGCAGCGTTCTTTGCACTTTCCGGAGTAGAAGCTGGTGTCCGAGAAATGCGAGAAGTCATCTCCTCCGCCAAAAAGCTCCAAAAGCAGGGAAAACAAGCTGTCCTCTTTTTAGACGAAATCCACCGGCTTAATCGCGCACAACAGGATGCTGTTCTTCCTCATGTCGAAAAAGGTACCATCACGTTGATTGGCGCTACGACCGAAAATCCGTCCTTTGAAGTTATTAATCCACTGCTTTCGCGGTGTCGCGTGTTCTCGCTGAAACGACTCGAGCCCAAAGAGATTTCGAATTTGCTCGAAAAAGCAGTCCTTGATACCAAAAATGGTCTTGGTGATATGCAACTTAAAATACAACCCGAGGTACTTGAACGTCTAGCAAAGCGCGCTGATGGTGATGCGCGGCGGGCGCTGGGACTGTTAGAGGCTATATCAAAGCTTGCCGGTCAAGGGGGAACTCTCTCTTCGGAGACAGCCGAAAGAGCGCTAGGAACACAAGTTTGGCTCTATGATCGAAACCAAGAGGAACATTACAACGTTATAAGCGCTTTTATTAAAAGTCTTCGTGCGAGCGATCCCGATGCCGCGCTCTACTATTTAGCTCGCATGCTCAAGTCAGGTGAAGATCCTCTCTTCATTGCGCGAAGATTGGTGATCTTTGCTTCGGAGGACATCGGTAATGCTGACACCCAGGCATTACCTCTTGCGACTTCTACTTTCCTTGCCCTTGAGAGAATAGGATTGCCGGAGGGGAGAATTGTCCTTTCTCAAGCCGTTACATACCTGGCATGTGCAGAAAAAAGCAACGCTTCCTACAAAGCCTTAGAAAAGGCTCTCGAGTCAGTTGAGCGACTTGGTAGCCTTTCCGTTCCTCTACATTTGCGGAATGCCCCTACCAAACTGATGAAAAAGGAAGGCTATTCAGAAGGGTATCGCTATCCGCATGACGAGGAGTCCGCATTCGTTGAAGATCCGAATCTTCCTCAGGAGCTCGAGGAAACTAAATTCTATGACCCTACCAGTTATGGAGACGAGTCCTCTATTTCTTCGAGATTGAGTCGACTTCGAAATATGCGCTCAAAACTACTTCGTAAACGTGACGGGGAATCCTAGGAGCGCGAAACAGAATCAACCGCTTCCTCATATGCCTCAGGGGTGTTCTCGGGAGCAACTTCTTCGAGTTCAACTTCAACAATTCTAAGAATCCGTGCAAGAAATTCTTCTCGCCACTCATCTCGTTCAGAGCGTACTTCTGCAGGAGGAACGTACGCTTCCACATCTTCGCCCGAGAAGAGTCCTCTTGATTCCGCCAGTTTGAGCACCGAATCTAAGCGATCCCTGATGACAGACACTTCACCTGCCAGTGCCATTACTATCGCCAGTAGCTTATCTACTGCTGGGTCGTTAAAAAAATAAGGGCGAGCACCCTTTGCACGACGCTTAACCTTGGGAGTTTCCATCAGCTACCTTTTAAAGCGCCGAACGCAAACCATTGCCCACCGCCTCCGAAGTCTCCGCCCTGGAATTGATGAGTTCGCTGTGCTTCAGCCTCAGCGAAGGAACTCGGGGCAAAAGTTTCAATCAAATTTTCTTCGTCAAAACCCGCGCCAATTGCTAAAGCCTTCAGATCCATGTCGTGAACAGTTCCCCAAAACGGTTCATTGTTGTTGTAGGTATCCCAATCCAAAATGAAGGCATCGTAAGGATCCATGCCAGCGTATTGAGGAACTTCACCGTGAAGCATAATCCCACCTGGAGCCAACAAGCGTCGGCATTCGTTAACAATATTTCGTATCGCCTTGGTTGATGTCTCGTGCAAGAGGATATGAGAAACTATGAGATCAAACGTTTCATCCTCAAAATCTAAATCTTCCGCATTTTGCTGAGAAAAATGGATAGGTCTCCCTAACGATTCCGCTCGAAAGTGCGCTTGCCGTAACATAGGCGCAGCTACGTCCACCCCAAACACTTCCGCTTCAGGAAAAAGGTCCTTGTAAGGGACTGTGCTATGGCCCACTGAGCACCCTAGATCAAGTATCCGGCGTGGCGATAATTCAGGCCAATCTTTTTTGATATGAGCAGCAAGACTAGCGCCAATATCATCATTGAAAGGCCCCATGCTACCCATTGCAT
>CAYOGP010000168.1:0-4978 GCA_964403555.1 uncultured Spirochaetales bacterium
CCGGCATATGACCCCGATCTAGGACTTTTGTTTCTGGGTACTGGGAATGCATCTCCCAACGATGTTCCTTCGATGCGGCCGGGGGACAACTTGTATGCAAGCTCATTAGTTGCACTGGACATCACTACCGGGAAGATTCGGTGGCACTACCAACAGGTACCCCATGACATATGGGGGTACGATGTTGCAAGTACGGTAATTCTCTTCAATATCGAACGTAAAGGTAGGATCGTTTCCTGTGTCGGCGTTGCAGGGAAAACAGGATGGTTTTACGGGCATGACCGTTTGACAGGCCAGTTGTTATTTAAATCCCCTCCTTTAGTTCCTCAGAAAAATATGTTTGTGTCACCCACGGAAGAAGGAATTAGTTTCTCTCCTGGCTCTTTTGGAGGAGCTTCTTGGTCACCAGTCTCATTTGATCCTCGTAGCGGATGGGTTTATGTGCCCGCGATCCATAAGCCGTCTCTACTGATCAAGCGAACGGCTACTTATTTTGATGGTCAGAAGGTAAATTATGTTGTTACAGATGTGGATCGCTCAAAGGACTCCTGGGGGACTCTAAGCGCTGTTAATACTCGTAGCAATGGAAAACTTGAATGGAAAATCCGTACAAAAGAACCTTTAATTGGAGGGGTATTGTCAACTGCTGGAGACTTGCTCTTTGTTGGGGAGGGGGACGGTTATTTTAAAGCACTGGACAGTAAAACAGGAGATGTTCTCTGGAGTTATCAGTGTGGTGCTGGAGTTAATGGGCCACCAGTTAGTTATGAGATTTCGGGAACCCAATTTGTTGCGGTTCCAGCAGGTGGTCATGCCTTGTTGGGATATAAAGCTGGCGAGGCTTTAATCTCCTTTGCTCTTCCGGAATAGAGCTTCTAACTCTCTTTTTGATCTCGTCTTTCTCGCGTAGCGTCGATATCGATAGTAAGGTCCCTATCGATCACGACCCCATAATCGCGTTCCGCATTTTCGCGACTTATGAAGTCATCGAGTACGTCCTCCAGAACCTGATTTGGATCTCTTTTAAGAGGATCACCCCATCCACCTCCACCACCTTTGAAGGTAGCGATAATACTGCCTGGAGGAGAAGGTGTGTTTGCCGCGGACTCGAGTACTTCGACCTGATCGGGACTTCCCCAATTCAGGATGTATCGACTGCTTGCTCCGTTGTGCCCTCCTGAAAATCCAGGTGAGGAGTTTCTTACACCTGTGAGTGCAACATTAATCATTGAAGTATCACGGACGCTCTCGCGTTTCATGCTGAATCCGGGAACTCCCCTCCATTGACCGGCCGCAGCGGTATCTTTGACGTATTCATACTCATGATAGAAAAATGGAAACTGGATCTCCATCATTTCCACGGTTGAATAAATCAAGCCACACATCGGTGCGGGCCATCCTCCCCAGCCATCTTCGCCTTCGGTACCGCCGGCGGCAACTAAGGTATTTCCGTATTCGATAGTTACGAACATTTCGCCATAACGGGAATCGTGCCCATACGTGGTGCAGAGACAGTAGTTTAAGGAGACGGTGCCTACCTTATCAGGGATCGCTTTCTCAAGTGCTTTCATCGTGGCGGTTCCTATATCTCCGCCAATGACAACTGTACTAAACATGCATGGTGCCGGTGGAAGTGGATTGACGACACTTGATTCCGGCGCAGTGATTTTAACGGAACGAAAAACCCCTGAATTTATGGGTATATCGTCAGGGAGTACGGAACATAAAGCCGTATAAACCCAGGACGCGGTATTCCCGAAAGGACTGTTCACGAATCCGGCGGTTTCTGGACTTGTTCCTGCGAAGTCAATACTGAGATCATCCCCGGAGATATTTACTGTTGCCCGGACTTCTATGTCATAGTTTCCCTGACTATCGTGATCTAAAATGGAGGAGGCTGTATATTCACCATCGGGCCATCTCGACACTTCCGCACGAAACCGTTTCTCGGCATAGTCGAGAGTGTATTCAATACTCTCGTTTACTGTTTCGCCACCGTATTTCGCAAATAATTCTAGAACTCTACGTTCTGCGAGATTGCAAGCACCGAACATAGCTGCGAGGTCCCCTCTAAGAACTTGGGGTATCCGAGTGTTTGCGAGAATCCAATCTAAAACATCCTGTCGTGGTTTGCCTTTCTCGTAGACTTTGATCGGGGGTATTCGAAGCGCCTCTTGCCAAATGTCTCGTGCTTCTGGGTTGTAGCCGCCCGGAACGGGCCCGCCAAAATCAGCCATATGCGCGCGGACAGAGGGAAAAAGAACCGGCTTTCCTTCGAAGAATACCGGTTTCATAACAGTCCAGTCTGCATGATGTGTTCCCCCATAGTATGGATCGTTCAACATCACTACATCGCCTTCGTGAATATCATCTTGAAATTCATCGAGCATCGCCTCTACGGACAAAATAGAAGCAAAAATATGCACAGGAATGGCAGTCGCTCGTGCAACTAATCTTACATCAGAGCCGCTATAGAAAAACACACCGGTTGAATAATCATGAACCTCATTAAACAGAGGGTGCACTGCAGTACGTTCGACCGTTTTGCTCATTTCCTCGGAAATTGCTTCGAGTGAATCTTTGATAACTTGTGAGGTAATCGGGTCAATCATTTTGTTAGATCCTCTGAAGAAAATGTGCAGTCGCTTTCACCACACCCTTTAATACGGAAGGGAAGTTCGGGAGGTTTTGGAAATACCTCTTCATATTGTAAATTTGACTTACCTAGAGCAGAGTAGATAGCCTGCAGAATTCCAATAGTAGGCTGGTACACTGACCACCCAACCGAAACAGGAAGTTGAGCGTTTAGAAATGAATTTTCGGGTATTGTAATTTCAAACAAATCAGTAATGCCCGACGTCGATCTGATATCAATACCTAAAGCGTGAACGATTCCACTAATTGCAACTGACGAAGTAGTTGATGCAGTAGAATTAATAAACCCTAAAGATTGTTCAGAACTTCCTGTGAAATCTAATTCTAGAGTTTTATCTTTTTTAGATAGCTTTACTTTAACTGACAAATCAAAATCACCAAGGCACTGATGGATCGACTCGCTGGTCCCTTGTAACGTTTCTTGAGGAAAATCCTGTATTCGTTCTTGTAAATTATTTCGCTTTAGTTGGATCTCTTTTTGAAATTCAAGAAAAAGTCCTGGAAACTTTTTTAATCCTTCGACAAGCCTTAGCGCACTTTCTTCAAGGGTTGAACGAAGGCTTCCCGCATCGTTTTCGACCAGGTGTGGTAGTCGGCTATTTAAAGTCAACATGGTTAATGCATCCGCCTGAAGAAGTCCTCGCCTGCACAATTTTACTGGTGTTACGCGGACACCTTCAGCCCAAATTTCTTGTGCCTTCGGATAATTTCCCCCTAGAGCCATTCCTCCTAGATCAGGAAGTGGAAGGCTGGCGAGAATGTAGGCCATTCCACCTCCAGGAATTTCAACAGGTGTTAAGCCAATCAGATCTTGGATTCGTGTTCCACCCGAGTAAGGGTCGTTCGTGATGACAATATCTCCTACATGCATATTTTCACCAAAATATTCACGAATTATCTCGCAAGTATCCTGAAGGTTTCCGTTTCGCGTCAGATTGTCACATGCGATTAATCTGCCTTCGGGATCTGTTACTCCACAGGCGATTTGCTGTGGATCTATCAAGGCAAGAGACCCAATAGACTTTAAAAGATTCGGTCTCATAAATTGCAAGAGATCACTGATAATTAATAAGTTGTTACTGTTCACGATCCAATCTCGATTATGTAGTTTAGGTGTGCATCTAGTGTTGCCTTTTGATCATTGAAGAGGACAATCGATGTGCGAGTTTCTTCGATAACGGCAGGACCGGAGATTATGTTTCCAGGTTTTATTTTGTCGCCATCAAAAATAGGTGTTTCCATAAAATCACGTGTATGAAACGAATATACTTCGCGACTACCGCTTTGAGCATGTTCGCAACCAGAATTTGATAGAGTGTTTTTAGGAAGTATTGGCTTTTTTCGAACTCCAACTAGATTAAGGTTAATGCTTAGAATTTCAATTTCGTCTTCTGGTTTCTGAAACGTGTATAGAGTTTCGTGTAGCTCATGAAATTTTTGCAGGGTTTTATTTATTCCCTTAGTTACCGATTCGATATTCTCTATTAAGGGTACGGATACTTCATGGGTCTGACCCAGGTAACGCATTTCCAGAGAAAAATACGTATTAGATTGAATGAGATGAGATTCTTGGTCACGAAGTTGCATGGTCGCTTCTTTCTCCATCAAAATGCAAGTATCATGCAGCTCATTTAAGTTTATTTCAGAAGCTCGGCCGTAAAAACTTCGAACTCGATTTACACTCAAGTCAGAAAGTAAGTCGCCGAGCGCGCATAGTACTGGAGCAGTTCCTTTTGGTATTATTATTGTCTTGATCCCGAGATCCTCTACTAGAGCTCCAGCATGTATAGCACCGGCTCCGCCAAAGGCAGTAAGCGCGAAATCTCGTGGATCGTAACCTTTAGCAAGAGAAACTTGTCGGACGCTGTTGCTCATTCCGTTATTTACGATTCTAAAAATTCCAGCCGCTGCTTCGGTTACCGAGATGTTTAAGGGACCGGCTACGTTCGTAGAGATAGCTTCTTTGGCCTTTGAAGGATCTAGGTGCATTTCACCACCTAAAAACGAAGCCGGATCGATATATCCTAGAACCAAGTCGGCATCTGTTACGGTCGGACTTTGGCCTCCAAAGCCATAACATGCGGGTCCGGGCCTTGCACCAGAACTTTGAGGACCAACCCGGAGAGCGTTGCCCTCGTCAACCCAGGCAATACTGCCACCTCCGGCTCCAATAGTGTGAATGTCGATAAAAGGTACGGCTACTCTGTAACGGCTCATCCACTGGTCTGTTCCTGTTTTAGGCATTCCATTTTGGACCAGGCACACATCGAAGCTCGTACCACCCATATCAATAGTAATTACATTGTCGAAACCCGAAACTCCC
>CAYOGP010000169.1:0-4969 GCA_964403555.1 uncultured Spirochaetales bacterium
TTAGTATCAACTGCAGCTTTTCTGATCTCACGCCACATTGCGCGAGATTGGGTCGACAATAGGTTGACCGCAAGCAAATATCTCAAGGCGGTGAACGAAGCAATTAGTAGCGATGGTTTACGCATTACACTCTTATTACGTCTATCCCCAGTCATACCTTTTAATGCTTTAAACTATTTCCTCGGATTAACTAAAGTAAGCTTTCGTGATTTTGTTTTCGCTAGCACTGGAATGATTCCAGGAACTTTTCTTTATGTTTATTTCGGCCATTTAGCCGCTCGTGTCGTTGATTCCTCCATAAAAAGCGACAACGTCAAGTTACTTGAATGGTCAGTTTGGTTTCTTGGTCTAATAGCCACATTATGTGCCGTTTTGCTAATTACGGATAGAGCAAGGAAAAAACTTAACGTCACGATTGACGTTAAGGAAGAGAAATTCTAACGAGTCAGCTCGCCCTGAATACAAGACCCAAGACGTTTTCTGGAGGACGACCAACTACGGCCCTTAAACCAGCTATTAGAATAGGTCGCTCCAGTAGTACCGGTTCTTCCACGATTGCCTCAATCCAATCGCCTGCACTAGAATCTTCGTTCAGCAAAAATTTATCAAATACCGACTCACCTTTGCGAACCCAGGTCGAGGGCTCACTGTCCAATCTCTTTGCAAGGTCTCTCAATTCATGGACACTCAACGGATTCTCAAGGTAATTCCGAGTCACGAAAGTCACGCCGTTTTCCTCTAGAAGCGCTTTCGCCGTTCGGCTTTTCGAGCAGCGCGGGTTATGAAGCAACACTAGATCTTCGTCGGCTTCGGGCAAGCTCATGGCCTAACAGTAGCCTTAACCTGAACACGCGCTAGGCTGGAAGAAGATGAATACCATAAGAAGACTATTGGGACTAGGTGAGCCTAATAAGCATGCAAGGGGTGACGACACAGAGACGGTGCAGCGAATAAGCGCTCAATTAGGCTCTATGCCTGTTGAAGAAGCCCGCTACATCGCATCTTTCGCCTATGTGCTCGCGAGAGTCGCACAAGCCGACCTATTAATCGATGAAAGTGAGACCACGGAAATAAAGCAACAGGTCGCCTCTCTTTCGGACCTATCCGAAGATAGCTGCACTCTGGTCGTCGAAATTGCGAAATCTCAGGCTGACCTCACAGGCGGGACTGAAAATTATGTCGTTACTCGACAATTCAGAAAAATCTCGAACACTGGACAGCGAAACAAGTTAATGGCATGCGCATTTGCAGTTGCGGCCTCAAATGGGGAAATTTCTGCAGAAGAAAGTGCTGAACTCACGCTTATCGGAGAAGAACTGGGATTCACGCGAGCCGAGGTCAATGCCTTTCGTAGCCAACATCGCGACAAGTTATCGGTACTCAAGAAATAGCAGCTAACCTCAACTATGCTCTATTAGTCTAAAAACTCTGCATCAATTTCGATTCGTTTTCGCAGGGCCTGGGGCGAGCGCATCAAAAACTCCCGGCACAAATGTGTAACCGTTCCGATCTGTTCAACGTGAGCCGCCCGTCCACAACCCTCTAGAAGACAATGTTGAGATACTGGCAAGCAATTCGTAAGGAACCTTGCTGTCTTAACCGCGTCGTGGTCCTTATCCCCTGACAAGAGAAACATTGGCACGCTTATATTTTGCAAATCGTCCCTTGAAACCAAATCACAACCCGGTCCCAATGCCAGCAAGGAATTAGCAATCCCAACGGGAGATCGCTTTAACCATTGGGAGCCACCGCCTTTTGATCTCTTACTCTCCTCGAGGTTTGGAACTTTTGCTTCGGGCTCACTCAAAAGAACCTCTTGAAAGGTCTTGAGATCACCTCTCTTTATTCTTCCCGCCATCTCTGAATCTCGATGCCTTCTTCCTTCCCCTGAGTCAGATTCTGTCAGACCCAGAACCGGAGCAATTAGTATTGAAGAGGCGAGTCTTTCGGGAAATAGAACCGCCATGCACAAAGCCAAACGTGCACCCATTCCATACCCGATAACATGGACAGTTTCGTGCTCGAAAGCGTCCAACACCTCCAAGAATTCAGGCACAAGTAAATTCGGGGAGTATTCCAAGGGGTCAACCGGGGATACAGATCTACCATGGCCGATAAAGTCTATAGAAAGCAAAGAGAAATCTCTTTCGAGGCCACTAAAGGATGTTGCTAATGAGCGACCAGTCCCACCAAGGCCATGGAGAAGAAAGATCCCAGCCCCGGAGCCTCGCTCTTCTGCAAAAACTCTCTTGTGTGAGGAGGTATCTACCCAACGAGCATGACGAGTCATTTCAAAATCGTCTCCGTATCAAAACTACACCTTCTGTGCATAAATCAACTGAGCACTGCCAAAAAACAATACTTCACGATGGATATCGCTAAACCCCGCCTTATGAAGCTGTCGGAAAAGTTCTCCGTAACCCGGTAGATACTTAGTTGAGCGCGGAAGGTAACGATATGCTTCTCTGTCCGAAACCAGTCCGCCTAAAGCAGGAACAACTCCGTCGAAATACAACGAATGAAACCATCGTACGAGCGTATTTTCTGGCCGATCCACCTCTAAAATTGCAAGCTTTCCACCAGCCCTGAGGACACGAGAAAACTCGCTCCAAACTGGAGGAAGCGAAACGAAATTCCTGAGGCCAAAACCGCACGTAACAACACTTGCTACCTTGTCAGCCACCGGAAGATTAGCCGCGTCACCGCTAATAAGGTTCAGGGAATCATCTCTACAAAACGCATAACCAAGCATTCCCCGGGAAAGATCCACACCTAGGCAATAGGCGCCTGACTGACGAGCAATCAGTAGGAGATCGCCAGTACCGCACGCCACATCCACCAGGTAATCTTCCGATCTTAGACCTGCCCCCTTGAGAAGTCTCCTTCTCCACTGCTGATCCATTCCTGCCGTAATAATTCTATTTACCAAATCATATCGAGGTGCAATACGGTCGAACATTTCCTTGACAACTGCACGCTTCGCGTTCGTTTCGGGGAGACCTGTAGGACATTCTTGCATTAATAGTCCAAGTCTGCTTAAGGAAAGGCTCCTACCGTTCTATCGGAGGAACAGACTTATTATTCTTCTTCATCCACAATCTTCGAGCTGAACTTTTTCTTCAGCTCATCTGTAACGTCAGGAGGAGCCGGAGCGTATTTGGCAAATTCAAGACTGAACTCCGCTTTACCTTGGGTCATAGATCGCAAATCTGTTGCATACCCAAACATTTCTGAAAGAGGAACCTCTGCTTCCACCGCACAAAACCCATCCTCTTCCGTAGTGCCAATGATACTTCCTCTTCTCTGCATTATTGTCTTGATAACTACTCCCTGAAACTCTCCTGGGCCTTCTACTGCAAGTTTCATAACGGGCTCTAGCACAATGGGTTTGGCCTTACCGTATACATCTCGAAAGGCCCCTCTTGCTGCAGCTTGGAATGCCATATCAGAGGAATCAACTGAGTGAGCGAGACCATCAGTGACTGTAACTTTTAGACCGATAACTGGGAAACCGATCAGCCTCCCTTTGTCAGTGGCCTGACGGAAACCCTTCTCCACGGCAGGAATAAATTCTGTCGGAATATTTCCGCCCCTGACCTTGCTTTCAAACTCAAAGTCCTGCCCTTCCTCATGGGGCTCGACAAATCCTTGGACACGACCAAACTGTCCAGAACCACCAGACTGCTTTTTATGGGTATAATTGAAATCTGCTTTTCTTGATACCGTTTCACGATAAGCAACTTGAGGATTGCCTACTTCTACTTCGACGCTGTATTCTCTTTTCATCCGCTCCACATAGACCTCCAAGTGAAGCTCTCCCATACCCGATATCACGGTCTCGCCACTTTCCTCATCTGTACCAGCGCGAAATGTTGGGTCCTCGCGGCAAAATCGATTCAGTGCTTTGGAAAGATTTGTATCCATTTTTTGCTCGACAGGAGCTATTGCGATAGAAATCACCGGGTCTGGAACGTGCATTGCACTCATCGCAACGTCGGTTGTCCCGTCAGTGAAAGTATCCCCAGACGCGCATTCGATCCCGAACAGTGCGACAATATCTCCTGCTCCAGATCTCTCAATATCTTCCATCTGATTGGAGTGCATGCGGACTAAACGCCCTACTTTATGTCGCTTCTTGGTACGCGAATTGATGATCGTTGTGCCCTTCTCCAAAGTACCCTGATAGACGCGCACATAGGTCAACTGGCCATACCGACCATCTTCCAACTTGAAGGCCAATGTCGTAAGCGGTTTGTTGTGATCGCTCTGCAGAACGATCGGCATCTCCTCATTTGAGAGGTCAACCCCCGTATTCTCCACATCAGATGGACAGGGCAAGTACTCTGTCACTGCATCAAGGAGCTTTTGAACCCCTTTATTCTTATAGGCAGATCCGAGATACACTGGCGTAAGTTCAAGTGAAAGCACGCCAGCACGTACCGCTTCGTGGATTTTCTCCTCGGTGACCTTTTCTTCTAGAATCGCCTCCATAAGATCTTCAGAGAACATTGAAACTGCATCTAGCATGACCTCGCGGGCCGCATCTGCATCCGAAATATAGGCGTCAGGTATTGCATCCTCCACAACGTGCTCTCCGTTCTCACCTTCGAAACGAACCGACTTCATAGAGACGAGGTCTATTATCCCCTCGAAATCCGCCTCTAGACCCATCGGTAGTTGCATCATCACGGCGTTGTGACGGAGTTTCTCTCGCAGACCCTCCACTACCTTTTCTGGGTTAGCCCCAGAACGATCTAGTTTATTGATAAATGCAATGCGGGGAACCTTATACCGTTTCATCTGGCGATCAACCGTCATCGACTGTGACTGAACTCCAGCAACGCCACATAAGACCAAAATTGCGCCGTCCAACACTCTTAGGGCCCGTTCCACTTCAATGGTGAAATCTACGTGCCCTGGTGTATCAATGATATTTACATGGTGGTCTTCCCACTCGCAGTGTGTAGCC
>CAYOGP010000170.1:0-4967 GCA_964403555.1 uncultured Spirochaetales bacterium
TCAGCTCACTCAATATCTTATCGGAAGAATGACTGCTCAACTTTCTGCAGCTAGAGCAATCACTTACGCAGCAGCGGAAGAAATGGAGCGAGATGAAAGAAAAGCTTCTCTTATCGCCGCGCAGGCAAAACTTTTGGCTTGTGACATCGCCGTTGATGTCTCTCAGCAGGGGCAATTACTGCACGGTGGTTGGGGCTATGCGGAGGAATACGCGATCAGCCGCTACGTAGCTGACTCTAACGTTCTTCCTATCTTCGAGGGAGTGAAGCCAATACTCGAATTGAAGGTAATTGCGAGAGCCTTGCTAGCCACTTAGGCCTACATGAATACCCATACTAAAAAATCTCGAAAAGCTCTTGGAAAGCTTTTATTTGGTTACCGGCTGCCGACGAAGGAACGAGGATCGGCGCGTTAACTCCCGCGTCATAAAATGCTTCCAGGCCTTCGCGCACTTCTGAAGGACTTCCGAAGAGGGTGCAGTCTGAAAGCCACCGCTCGGTCATAAATTCTCCAATCCTTTGCGGCTCGCCCTGAGTTATTGCTTCTTCAATTCCACTCATTTCCTCAACGTAACCTGCTTCCTTCCAAACATTTCTGTAGTTGGGCAACTGTACATATCCAGACAAAGTTTTTCGGTTTACTGCCGCCGCCGCTTCACGGTCTGAGCTTATACAGGTAGGAATCATATTCCCGACGAAAAACTTCGGATCGGAACGCTTCTCATCTGATAATGCCGAAAGAGACTTTTTTAAATGAGAGCGAGACACATTCGCGTAGACAATCCCGCTTGCTATCTCCCCTCCGAGGGCGACCATCTTCTTTCTGAGGGCTGCAAGGACAACTGGCGGCTGATCTCCTGTACGCGCAACCCCTTTCCACTCATCAACGAAGGTTCGGATATCACTAAGAGGTTTACCGGTAGATAGCCCTAGACGATCCGTCACGGGTCGATGACTCACTCCTATTCCAAATCGAAATCTTCCGCCTGAAAGTTCATGGATTAGGGCAGTCGTTAGGGCGTAGTCCGATGGATGCCGGGTGTAAATATTTACGACTGCGGTACCAAAATGAATTGTATTAGTGGCTTCCGCTATCGCCTGACAGAGGCCTAGACCGTCCCCAAAGCTCGCACAATAAATACCCGAGAAGCCTTTCTTTTCGATCTCAGTAGCAAGTTCTAGCGTCCTGGCTCTTCGTCCAGGCACAGCAGCAAGGGCAAGGGCAGGCTTTCGCGTTGTCATCCATATCTCCCTGTTGGATTCTAATTCTTATCAAAATCTCTGAATTTCTTGAAGTATTGCGCTAACGACCCGACAGAGCTTTCTGTACTCGTCTTTTTAGTCGGCGAGCCTTAGACGGGAGTTTCGCCTCATCGCTAGAAAGCAAAAATGAATCCAAACCGCCTTTCTTTTGTACGGTTCGAATGGTTCTTGTCGTTACCCGTAGAGGAATCGTACGTCCGAGAGCATCACTGAGAAAGCTGACGTTTTGCAAGTTAGGGTCGAACCTGCGAGGAGTAACCCGGTTTGAGTGAGCCACGTTGCGCCCCGCTCGACCGCGAGTACCCGTCAATTCGCATTCCTTAGGCATTCTTAGCCTCTTTTCTTTCCATAACGCTTTCGGAAACGATCCACTCGCCCGTCGGTATCCACCTCTCTCATCTGTCCTGTCCAGAACGGATGACTAGCGGAAGAAATTTCTAGCTTGACCACAGGCAGAGTCTTCCCATCTACCTCTTTCATATCTTCTGAATTCATAGTGGATCTGCAGACCCACTCCTCACCAGTAGCAGAATCAATGAACAAAACTTCTCGATACTCCGGGTGAATTTCGGCCTTCATCTTTGCTTACCAGCTCGACTTCCTGACCCCAGGCAGTTCACCCTTCAGAGCCATTTCGCGCAACATGATTCGAGAAATCCCAAACTTTCTGTACACGGCCTTCGACCGCCCTGTAACTCTACATCGGCGATTTTTCCTCGCGGGAGACGAGTTCCGAGGAAGTTTTTCCAGTGCGGCTAGAGCAGCCATTTTCTCGTCCAAATCGGTTCCAAGGCTCTTAAGAGTCGTCCTCAATGCGGCTCTTTTATCAGCAAACCGCTCGATCAACTTTTCTCGACGCTTGTCACGCAACCACTGAGACTTCTTGGGCATTGCTTATTCTCTGCTCCTATAAATCCACTTGGACAGGGCCTCGGAATGTATCGGGCACGCCCCAATTATGCAATTCATAAACGGAAAGCCTTGCCTTTACCCGTGGGGATTTCAGCGAGGCCTCTAGGAGCTTCTTCCTAAATCTAGCGCGAGCGGCATAGGTTATTTCAACTTCCAGACCGTTGGACCGTGCTCGGTCTCAGCATGCACCAAACCGAAGTATCAAAGAAATCTAACTCTCTAATCACTTGAAACCCCCGCCTTCGATAGAACTCCACACCTTCTTTCGTGTCAGTCTCGAGATACGCCTCTCCCCCTTCCTGATCCACAAGGTCGAGCCATGACGCCAGCAAAAAGCCTCCTAATCCCCTTCGCTGGGTATCAAGATCCACACCCAGCATCGCTAAATACCAATGAGGTAAGAAAGGATGCGACCCTTCGAGAGTATGAAAAACCTGCGACCACCGTTTTGTCGCTCGCCATCCTTGAGAACGGATTACTCGCCAGTACTGCAAAAGCCCTAAGGGTGGGAGAGGAAAGTGTCCTGGCTCAATTCCCATGAGGATCCCCTTAGGACAACCATCGCCTAGCTTCGCTTGCAACAGGGTTGTTCGGTTAAATGCCAAAGACAAACTGACTTCCAAGCTCGGAAAGATTGCCGCCTCACGTTGTTCTGGTGAACCTCCCATCACGGCAATAGTTAATGGGCTGTCTCTAAACGAGCGAGCAAGAATTCCACCGGCCTGAAAGAAGCCATCAGGTTTTAGTGAACAAATCCTCACAGATTGTCCTTAGCCAGCAAATCAGGGGAGAGCGTACGCGCACCCAAGAAAAAATGGGTACCCGCCAGGAGTAGCATAAGAGCCTGAACGAATATGAGGGAATATCTAATCGCCTCCACGCCGAACCGCGGATTCAGGGCATCGTTAAGAGCACCTACTACGAAAGGGCCAAGACCCAGCCCAACAAGGTTGATTACGAATATTAATATTGCAGCCGTCATTGCCCGCATTCTGAGGCTTGAGAGGTTCGCGGCAACAGCAAAGGACGGTCCTAAGTACATCGCTGAGAAGACCAGGGACGGAGCGGCACAAATGAGGCCCAACTTCACATCGTCCAGGGCGTAGAATGCAACAGCAAAGGGAATAGCTGCAAAAGATGCCATTCCGGGTAACCAAAGAGCAAATCTTGGATCTCGTGCTGAGAGTTTATCTGCCAGATACCCACCGAGGAAAGCGCCCATGCCTCCGAAAAGGCCGGTTAGAATGCCAAGCCAGGTTCCTGCCTCCCCTGTACCCATGTCATGAACCCTGTAGAGAAAAGCTGGGGTCCAGATTGCTGCGCCATAGCCCGCGAAAGCTATGTAGGATGTAGCAAGAGCCAAATGCCGAGCGGAGGAGAGTCCGGAAAGAAAACTCAAAACCGCTCTAATACTGGGCTGCTGCTGATCCGAAATTGCTTCGACCGATCCTCGAATAGGCTCACGAACTGTAAAGAAAACAAAAACTGCCAGAAGGAGTCCCGGCAAGCCAACGACCATAAACGCGGCTCGCCATCCGTAAAGCTCGTTAATCCAACCGCCCAAGAAATATCCCAAAAAGATGCCGAGATGGATTCCCATCGAATAAATAGCAAGGGCGGTGGCTCGTTTTTCAGGAGGATAGTAATCAGAAATCATCGAATGCGCGGCAGGGCTCAAAGTAGCCTCGCCCACCCCTACTCCGATCCTCGCCGCAGCAAGATGAAAAAAATTCTTGGCTAGGCCCGACAAGGCAGTCATTGCACTCCAAAGTGCCAACCCTATTACTATCAAATTTCGACGAGAACCTCGGTCTGCCCACCGAGCAATCGGAATACCCGCAATAGTATAAAACAACGCGAAGGTGATCCCTGTCAGGAAACCCATCCAGGTATCCGAAACACCCAGCTCTTCCTTAATAGGCTGTACCAGTATCGAAAGAATCTGCCGATCGACAAAATTCGCAGCATAAACCAGGACCAGTACACCCAAAACGTATCGACGATAAAGAGGGCTGACTCGCTCTGATTTCATCCCAACTGTCGTAGGTTCTTCAAGAACAATTCCCGAATGATCCTTTTATGAAAGGCCAAGACTTCTACTGATTCGAGTATGAGGTTCCGAGGTGTCCGGATCAAAAACTGCGCCGGTGACTTGCTCAAAAGCCGCAATATACCGCCGAGCCGCCTCGCAGCGCACCTCATCGGTAAGGGCAGGGGGGGATCCCACTCCTTTGTATCCCTGGTCTCCCAACCAACGTCTTACGTATTCCTTATCGAGAGACTTTGGATCCGTCCCTTCAGACATTGCTGCTTCGTAAGCGTCGCGATACCAATACCTCGAGGAATCGGGAGTGTGTATTTCATCAATGACTATCAGGTTTCCATTTTGATCCAAGCCCAGTTCATATTTGGTATCTACCAAAATCAGCCCTTGCTTCGTTGCCCAGTCAGTTCCAACCCTGAAGAGCTCCATAACTAGCGCTTCGGCCCTATCGAAAACATCTTCACTGAGAACTCCCTGCGAAAGAATCTCCTCGCGAGAGGTCAACTCGTCATGTTCGCCCATAGGTGCTTTGGTCGTTGGCGTCAAAAGTGCTCCCGGCAAGGCCTCATGTCTCTTCATTCCTTCAGGAAGTCGATGCCCACAATAATCTCTTCTTCCATCGGAATAAGCAGTCCAAATCGAAGTCGAAGTTGAGCCCGTCAAATACCCTCGAACTACGAATTCCACAGGGAGTGTTTGACATTCTCTAACGATGGAAACACTTGGGTCGGGCACGGATAAAAGATGGT
>CAYOGP010000171.1:0-4909 GCA_964403555.1 uncultured Spirochaetales bacterium
TAGTGGTTACACCATGTGTGGAACAGTTCTATTGGAGGAATGGTGAGTTTCGAAAAAGCCGAAAGTATTGAACTTGATTTAGGTGGAACTCTCTCTCCGCCTCTTTCGGACGAGAATGGAGTCTCCAGGTCTCAGTTACTCAAAACTGCTAAAGGATTAGAAACGACCCTTGAGGGCTTGCTTTCGCCGAATATGAAATCGGGCTTTGTGCGAATGCTTCTTGAAGAAACAGGTTTGGACCAGCTTGGGATTGTTAGGACTGCGTTTGCAACGCTAGGTCTTCGTGACTGGGTACACATCGGCATTGGAGGATCCTCGCTTGGATCAGAAATGATTTTTCAAGGGCTCGCTCATTCGAATCACAACGATTTGAGCGATGAAAGGAGGACGGGACCTCGTATTCATTTCATCGACAATGTTGACCCGAGTAGTTTTTCGGGGCTTCTAGATATTCTGGATCTAAATAAGACGGCTGTTCATGTGGTTTCAAAATCTGGTCGGACTTTGGAGACTCTGGCCACTTTCGATCTTGTTAGGCAAGCGTACGAAAAGAAAAGGATCCCGTGGGAAGACAGATGCGTGATTACGAGCGGGAAGGGACGACTCAAGGATATTGCTCTAGCAAATGGTGCCTTTTGGAATGATTTTCCTGAAAACGTGGGAGGGAGGTTTTCGGCACTCGCCCCAGGAAGTCTTTTGACGCCTTTTATGGCAGGAGTCAATGTAGAGGCCGTAGTCTCGGGAGCTCGTCGGCAATTGGATGAATTAATCGATTGTAATCCTGAACGGAATATGGCGGCAATGGGAGCCGTTGCGGCTTACCGACTTTCTGAGAAGGAGAAAAACATTCATGTACTTATGCCGTATGGGGACCGTCTTGAAGCCTTTGGCCGTTGGTACCTGCAATTATTTGCAGAGAGTCTTGGAAAAAAGATTACAACTACATCCGCTCAGAATGCCTCGATTTCTCCGTTCAACGCTCGGGGCGCAACGGATCAGCATTCTCAATTGCAGCTCTTTTTAGAAGGTAAAAACGATAAATTGATAAGCTTTATTCAGGTTGAGGAGATGGAAGAAAATTTTCTTCTCAATGGGATGGAGCCACGAGAGGATCTCAAGGGTCTGAACTTGGCAGACCTTTTTAAACAAGCGCAGCGAGGTACAGCGCTCGCTTTAGCGGAAGCAGATTGTCCAACGATGTCTTGGATCCTGCCAAAGCTGAATGAAGAATCGCTTGGTGCAATAACATTAGTTTTTGAACTACTTGTTTCTTACTTGGCAGAGTTACTTGGAGTAGATGCCTATGATCAGCCCGCAGTGGAACGTGGAAAAAGCAATACGAACGCTTTGTTGGGTCTAGAGGAATCAGGCTCCGTTAATCGAGTGGTTATTCCTGAATGGCTAATATGAATCTCGCGCCGATTTGTGGTTATTTACGTCCGCCGCGACCACTACGAAAATCTGAAGGGTTAATCCCGGTTCTTCGGATTACATCGTAAAAATCCTTTCGATCTTTCTTCGCAAGCCTTGCAGCTCGACTAATGTTTCCTCCACATCGTCTTAATAAGCCCGTAACATATCGTGTTTCGAAGGCTCGCTTAGCATCCTTAAACGAAGGGACGTCGTCAGAATCCGTGGCCAACATAAGAGCCTCTGCGCTTATTGGTCCGTGTCCTGTAAGTCGGACGGCCTGCTTTATTCTTTCTCGCAGCTCCAGGACATCGCCCGTCCAAGGCTCAAGTACCAGGCATGCCCGAGCGTCGGCAGTAAAACCTACCGATTGGATTCCTAGTTCTGATGAGAAAGCGTGTAGATAATGTGTTGCAAGAGGCATTATATCCTCGCTTCTCTCGGAGATCGATGCGATCCGGATGGTGTGATGGGGAGTCGATCCAAAAAGGCTTGCGTCAGAGCCGCTATCGATCGTTGCTACCAGCCGCGCGCGTAGAGGAGAAGAGGTGCTGCTACCTTCTTTTCGGTAAGACCCTTCGGCTACCGCTCTTGCCAGGCTGGCTCGAGCAGAGGGAGTTAGCCCCTCGCTCCGTTCAAGAACTAACGTGCCGTCGCTAACTCGTTCCAATGCCCCAGAATAGACCCCGGGGACTGCGGGGTAGACTCCTTCCGCACAACCGAAGATTTCTCGGCCTTGCAGGGCTTCTGGAATAGAGACACAAGACAGGTTTTCCAAAGACCTGCTGGCATGGTGCCCCCAGGTGTGAATAGCTCGGGCGACTCCCATTTTGTCGGCACCGGGCGGTCCCATTATTAGCACTGGTAAATCAGAGCGCGCGGCGGTCATTGCACTTTGGATTAGGTCTCGAGAGATTTGGCTCGAGCCTACAATTCTGTCTTCTCTTCGCGGTCCAGTCGGGCGGCTATCGGTAGACGGTGTATTGGTACCGTTCGAGGTTCCGCCTGAACGATCGTCAAGTGATCCTGATCCACCTTGTATAGTGAAATATCTTGGTATCCTTGCTGTCATGGTGCCTCCAAAATGGCTAGGCCGAGGAAGATATGGACCGTTGAGGGAAATTGTCAACAGAAAAGTGTGGGTATAATGCCAGATCTTGGGGATAATGGGGTCTTCGGCACTTAGCTGGGCGCCTCTAGCGTCAAGGATGCTGTAGCTAACCCCCCTCGAGGTAAAGGGTTTTCGAGAAATGAAGAAGCAAAAGTGAGCGCAGTAAAGCGTCTGCCTCCCCACCTAATTGATCAGATTGCGGCGGGCGAAGTAGTGGAAAGACCCGCTTCTGTCGTAAAAGAACTGCTCGAGAATTCAGTCGACGCGGGCGCGAGTCGAATTACAGTCGAAGTGAGAGAGGGGGGGAGGGACTTAATTGCAGTAACCGATAACGGAAGCGGAATGTCGGTCAACGATGCCCGCCTGGCGATAGAAAGGCATGCAACTAGCAAAATTGCTCGAATGGAAGACTTTCTCACCTTGGCGACGTATGGATTTCGAGGAGAAGCTCTTCCAGCTATAGCATCCGTTTCGCGTTTTAGACTACGAACGAGGGTGCCCGGAGATAGGCAGGGTTATCAGATCTCGATTGAGCACGGTCAAAACCCTCTCGAAAAAGTGGATGGTTGCGCAGAGGGGACAAGGGTGGAGGTCGCGGACCTCTTCGATGGACTACCGGCCCGTAGAAAGTTCTTAAAAAAAGCGGCTACTGAATGGGCTCATGTGTCTGATTTTTTAAGTAGAGCCGCATTAGGCCTACCCGACATTCATTTCGATATAATACGAGATGGGAAAACTGTCATTCAATGGCCAGCCTCAGAGCGGTTGACTGATAGAATTGCCGCTGTCCTGTCTGACCGAGATGCTGAAAGTCTTGTACCAACTGAATATCTCCGTGGCGAAGATAAGATTTCTGGATTTATATCGCGACCCGATGTTCACAGAGGCAACGCTTCTGGAATCTATGCCTTCGTCAATGATCGACCAGTACGTGATAATATTGTTCGCCAGGCTACAACGGATGCTTATAGGGACTATCTCCCTCGAGGTCGTTACCCCACTGCGGTTCTGTTCATTTCTACGTCGCCGGACTCTCTTGATGTAAATGTACACCCGGCCAAATGGGAAATTCGCTTCTCCGATCCACAATCGATCTACAGACTCGTCCGTGATTCGATCAAAAAGACAATCTCGTTGAGAAATTATTTTGGGAGTAACACACAGCCCCAAGAGGCAAGGACCGATAATTATTCAATACCGAAAGAGGCAGAGATTCGAATAGTTCCGGCTCTGCAGGAAGACGATTCAGGTCAGGAGGGGCTTTTATTAGAGGAGAGTGTTCAAAGGCGCGCTGTTGTAGCAACAAACGAAGGTCGTTTCCAATTCAGCGATTTGAATCGTATCGGTCAACTGTTAGACACTTATTTGTTACTTGAAGACAATAAAGGTCTTCTGCTTGTTGATCAACACGCTGCCCATGAGAGGGTCCTCTACGAACGACTTAGAGAAAGTTGGGCAAGCAGGCGTAGCGAAAAACAAATGTTACTACTTCCTGTAGATGTGGAACTCGATGCGACGACTCTGTCACAAATAAGGGAGCATGAGGGTACCTTAGATCGTATGGGTTTCGACTTAGAAGAGTTTAGTGAAAAAAGTGTTCTTCTTAGAGCTATACCTGCGATTTTAGGAGATCGTGATCCTGCTCGTTTAATTAGACTAGTAGGGGATTCTTTAGCTGAAGACGGAATCGCAAAAGACGAAATGACTCTTCTCCGCGACCTGGAACCGATGGATCGTCTTTTCGCTACTATTGCTTGTCATTCCGCAAGGCGGGCGGGCGATAAGCTACAGGTACAAGAACAAACGACGCTCCTCTTAGCACTTGACGAAATCCCATGGGCACCTACTTGTCCCCATGGGCGGCCAGTCGCTGTGCCCATAGAGAAATTAGAAATCGAACGTCGATTTGCGAGACGTTAGGATTCGATAATGGCAGAAGAGGAGTACATCTCCGTAGTCGTCGTTACGGGACCGACGGGAGCGGGCAAGACCCAAGTGGCGATTGATCTCGCCAAGGAATTTTCGGGCGAGATCGTGAACGCGGATTCCATGCAGGTCTATCAGTATCTAAATATAGGAACAGCAAAACCTTCACCAGAGCAATTGGCAGAAGTACCTCACCATTTGCTGAGTTTTGTTTCACCACGAGAAATTTTTAACGCTGGGAAGTATGCGCTTAGGGCCGAAGAAGTTGTATCTCAACTAGAAAGTCGCGGGCGAGTTCCTTTTTTAACAGGCGGTACCGGTTTGTACATCAAAGCTTTTCTCCAAGGCTTGATACAGAGCCCAGGGCGCGATGCTGAATATCGCTCAACGTTAGAGAGTGAATACAGAGGGGGAGTAGCAAGGGGAGATTCTGAAGTACTATATCGTCGCTTACTTCAAGAC
>CAYOGP010000172.1:0-4897 GCA_964403555.1 uncultured Spirochaetales bacterium
CCAACCTCCCTGCCGCGTTCCAGTCTAAAAGACCTGATGTGGCGCCTACAGTAACCCTCTAATCCCAACGCATCAAATTGAGGCTAAGAACTTCAACACAATTTTAGGTAGAGGCACCTTATTATTCTTTTTGGACCCGAAAAATGTTCTTTGAAAAATCTTAAACCTGATCCTTACGAATTGACTTTGTCGCAGTCTCGTCGATACGAAGTCCTTCCGGATCATTTTGCGGATCCCCCGAGATCACGACCTTATACGTATCACGCGCCTGCCCTATGCTCACATAGCCATTCCTAACATCGGACAGAACTCGTTCCGGATTACGATCCAAGACCTTGCCCCAACCTCCTCCTCCATTGGTTAGGTATCTCGACATCGTTCCAGCTCGAGTCTTCCATGGGATTTCTCGCGCGAAATAGAAATATTTACCATCGGTATCGGGAGCGTGCGTCGACGGATCACACATACCAACGAGCGGGTTGGATCCACGATAAACGTCGTTTTCAAAGGAAATCAGTCCATTTTCAGGTACAACTTCTGGATCGAAGAACCATGCCGCACCACCTTTACCTCTCATTCCACCGTTCGCTCCGTAGCCAGCAGGACGTTTCGTTCGAATCATCAGGCTATGATGCTCGGCCGGCTCACACCAAAGAACATCCTTGACAACTGAAGCCCCTCCCCTGTTTTCGCCTGCCCCCGCAGTGTCCGGCACATACTCTTTTCGCATCATCAGAACTGGACAGTCTTGTTCCATAGTTTCTGTTGGCGGATCGTAGGCATTGACTGGATACGTGAACATATAGCTATCGCCATCGTTATCCTTATCTCCTCCCCATGGACCGTGCTCTGCTCCTGAAACAGCTACATTTATCCAAGGAGTACCATCTTTACGCTCTCCGTGTGCATTGTGAACACCCATCGCACTGAAGTCACCCCCAATGGCACGATCGCCCACGGCTTTGCCGAGTTCTCTAATTATCGCACTTAGAAGCGCAAATTGTGGTTCCCAATAAACATAAATTGCACCGTCGGGAGGAAGCGCACTCATAATAGTTCCTGGCGGAATAACGATATCGACATACCTAAGAGTACCCGAAGTAAACGGAGAATTTCGATCGAATAGAATCATCAAGGCTGATGCAACAACTGTCTTTACATCAAGAGGACCGGCGTTGATACAAGTCCGAGCCTGGCGGGATGATCCACTAAGGTCAACTTCGATCCGCCCAGAAGCTTTTGTGACTTTCACGCGAATAACAAACTCTCCATCGTCACCCGCTCCATCAGCATCGATTCGTTCCTCACCTGCATAAGTTCCATCTGGCAGAATTTCAAACGAATCACGCATTGTTTCCGCAGAAGCGTCGCAGCAATAACGAACCGTTCCACGATACGCTTTTTCTCCATACCGATTGATAATTCCTTCTACCAACTCTTCACCCAGTTTCAGTTGACGCAATACCGTCATAAAATCCGCCTGAAGAAGACCACCGAACCGAGTGTTATCGAAGATCAGACTAAAAGTTGTAGGAACTGGCTTGTCGTTTTCAAAAAGTAGTGTTGGACTGATAACTAGACCAGTTTCAAAGACATTAGCCTTCGTGCTACTAAAGCCTCCAGGTACCGTTCCACCCATATCAAGCTGATGGGCTCGAATACTTATAAAGGCAATCGGTTTCCCCTCAAAAAATACCGGTCGGATAAAACTTACGTCATTAACGTGTAACCCATTTCGATAAGGGTCATTACAAAGAAGTACATCCCCGGGTTTGAGTCTTTCAGGACCATATTCTTCTACTATATTGCGACAAGCATCTTCCATGGTTCCAAGAAAGACAAGCAGACTACTTCCAACTGCGGGAAGCGGATAGTCCATATCAGGTGGCCCCGAAATAGAGATCGCAAAATCAAACCAGTCACTAATAATTGGAGAAAAAGAGCCCGCCATCAGCCCAGTGCTCATATGTTCTGCCGCATGCCGCAATCGGTTGCTTAAAACCGTCGCGGTAAATCGGTCGCAATCGTATTCCTTTTCAAACCTATCCTCTGTCCAATTGCGCAGTAAATCCTTGCTTTTCCCGTCAAGATCCTTGGAAGAAACCTCTTGGCTCACCGTTTTCTCCTCTGCTTAGCTTTGGGACTCAATGTTGATTTCACCAAACTTCCCAACTTTCCCTGCCTGATTTTGCGTAATGTGGGTAGTCGATAAGGGCTCTCGAATAATCGCAGGGCCCTGAATGACGTCTCCCATTCTCAGATTTATCCTGTCATAGACCTGAGCGATTTGTTCTTCGTCAGCAATATATTTAATGATAGTGGTACCCATGCTCTTAAGCTGCTCCCCTTCCCTGCCTGGTAGTTCCGGATACGAAACCTTTTGAGTCGGAACTACGGCGCGTACTCGATAAGTAACCCCTTGCACCGGAATTTCTTCAAACTTATTTCCATGATGTCTTTCGTAAGCTTCATGGAACCCCTCAATCATTTTTTCTACAGCTGCACTATCTATGTCACCTCGTGCTACTTCGACAAAAGGCGTGTCCCAGGTTTGACCTAGCAATTGACCATCGAACGACCGTATCAACTCGAATTCATGCTCTGACCCGAGACGATCGAGTAACTGTGTCTCCATTTCCTGATATAAACTAGCGATAGATTCTGCCGAATCGGGCCCCAAGAGTTTGTAAGAACTTCGGCTCAGTGTGTAAGCCTGATCTGCGGATAGCAATCCAAGTGCCGAGAACAAGCCCGGGTGAGGAGGAACAATCACTTTTCGAACTCGAATTAGATCAGCAATAGCCGGAAGCATCAAAGGCCCTGCAGCACCGTAGGCTACCAAAGAGTAGTCTCTAGGGTCAATTCCGTGCTTGATCGCAATGTTAAAGATACCCTCGGAAATATTATTCAGACCGATATCGTAGGCGTACTTAATTCTTTGACTAAACGAAAGAGGAGTATCTAGTTCTTCAAACGCCTTAGTAGACAAAGAGGAATTCAACGGCATCTTACCTCCCGCGAAACCTCCAGGATCTATCAGTCCGGCCAAAACGCATACATCCGTCATCGTGGGCTGATTACCACCTCTGCCATAGCACGCAGGCCCTGGGGAGGCGCCTGCACTCTCTGGCCCTACTGTGACATCCCCTGTTTTGGAAATGGCGACAATGCTGCCTCCCCCAGCACCAATACTTGAAATATCATTCGATAGGGCATTCACGATTAGGTCGTGTTCTAATTCAAAAGTCGTGTTTACAAATGGATCGCCCTGCGTGACAAGGCTGATATCACAGGACGTCCCGCCTACATCGGCGCAAAGCAGGTTCCCTTCTTCAATCATCGATCCGAAATGAGCACAACCTACGGTTCCAGCTGCAGGACCAGAAAATACAACCCCAAAGGGTTTATCCATCGCATCCGAAGCAGGAATTAAATTTGCCGTACAGTCAGCAAAATTAAGATCTCCTGTGAAACCGGCTTCGCGCAAACTTGCATCTAGTCTTTGCGTGTATTCTTGGTAAATAATTTTCATAAAGACATCTATAAGTGTCGTAGAAGCTCTAGCGTATTCTTTTGCGAGAGGAGAAACCTCACTTGAAATGGAGCAGCTAACCTCTCCTAGTTCCTCTCTAACCAATTCCCGGATCCGTTTTTCGTGAATATCATTCGTGTACGCGTTTATCAAACAAATAGCCACGCCAACAACTTCACACTTCCCGAGAACGCGGATTTCTCTCCTCGCCTGATCTTCGTCGAGCTCGGTAAATATTTCACCAGAAGCCGTCACTCTTTCCAGAATTCCGCGACGGAGATACCTCTCCACCAGAGGCCTCATCGTATCGCCAAATGGGCGCCTCCATGTCGGGTCGCTAAGAGAAGTTGCTGGTCGCCAGCAGCGCCCCATATCCAAAATATCTTTGTGCCCAAGAGTTGTAAGGAAGCCTACCTTTGGAAGCGACCGCGTAATTATCGCATTCAAACCATGAGTGCTTGCATGATTAAAAACTGTCGCACTTGAAACATTCAATTCCTGTGCACCTTCGACTACGCCACGGTCCACCTGTTCTACAACAGTGGAGACTTTAGCGGTTCGAATTTCTCCATTTTCAACCGAGACCACATCTGTAAAAGTTCCACCCACGTCAACTGCCATCATGTGTCAGTCCCCTTTTCTCATGCCGCGGAGTGTATCAGTCGCAAGAACGATATGTCCCAGTCGATTCCAATGATTTCTCTCGGTGCAATGCAAGCATTTTTGGCACTTGACCACTAAAAACCAACCACCTTCGGAGAGCACCGGATAACGGAAAAGACTCTTCGCTTCACATTTGGGACAGCTTCCTGGAACGGGCTCCTTTTCCTGAACTGGAAAAAGCTCTTCAGGTCGCATGAAAACATGGTTACTCATTCTTGCTCCCACTTCTTAGCGCGGATCAATTTCTTTCTATGAGTTCTCTTCTGATCCTCTTGCTTGTGAAGACGAAACTCAACTCTCGCAAAGCTACTAAATTTTCTTTTAAGAAAAAAAACGCCCGCACTGTGAGCTAGCGCGGGCGTATTTTTATAATTACATCGAAACTTAGGCCGCGGTACCTCCACGAAGCAGGGTACCTGGAGTCGCACCAGTGCAGTCTCCATCTTTGAAGGTGACTTCACCGTTTACCAAAATCCAGCGGTATCCTTCCGCCTTACGAATTCTTCTCCATTCATTTGCAGGAAAATCATGAGCTACTTCTGACTCTGTTGCTTTAAGGGCTTCCAAGTCGTATACGACGAGGTCCGCGGGGCGGCCCTCTTCTATGGTTACACGATCTTTAAACCCAGCCATCTGAGCCGGGAGTCCTGACATCCTATAATGTGCTTCCTCAAGACTCATCAGGTCCTGATCACGCACGAA
>CAYOGP010000173.1:0-4895 GCA_964403555.1 uncultured Spirochaetales bacterium
AGCTCAACTCGCTCAGCCCTCCCTCGAAAGAAGGCTCGTAGCCTATTTGACATGTCGCGATAGCGTCTCATGTTTGTCCGAACAACTGAAGCATCGGGGCAAAGTGCCAGCGCTTCGATCAAAAGCATCCCTTCTTTTACTCCTGAAGATAGAGCTTCTGCACTTGCTGATTGAACACGACCGCGTTTATCTGGATTCCCCCCGACAAGAAACGGGCTTCCGCACAAAAGAGGCTCGAAACTTGCTTCTACCTCCGCATAAAACCGAGGAACTTCAACAAATACGAGCAGCCGACTCACTTAACAGGAACCAAACGGAGTAGCTGTCTTGACGATATATCTTCCTCACTAGAAAAGGGTTCAAGAATTGGCATTTTCCCCGCCAACCATAAGTCAATACCATCGCTAGAATTGGAGTTAGTAACATGCTCTGACTGTCCGGGAACAATTGCGATTCTCGCTCCATTTAAATCGGAGAGATCAACCCCAAGCCTTAAGGAGGAAATTGTTGTCACTTCATTAAAACCTGACTTCGTCAAGCCTGCATAGTCCGCTAATTGCAACGTGTCTTCTGAGCCCCAATACGAGAACGGTCCTATATCTCCACGAAGCTCGTTACGTGGCCACAACGATCGAAAATAGAGCCTCGACAGACGACCCCACATCCATCGCTCACCTTGCTTGCCAAAGTCTCTTTCCAGACCCATCCAGGCCTTATGCAAGCTTTCCGCAGTTACCCTTTTAACTTCCTCGGCCGTCAACCAAGAGAGCTCAAAACGTCCCCCAAGAATTTTCTCCATCAAGTAATTAGGAGTTACATGTCTGAGGTTCAGATACCTGCCTAGAAGCGGTAGGTCAATTTTCGACTGAAAAGCGAGAAGAATCCAGTGAGCGCGAAACCGGCTAAAAAGGGATGCTGCCTTACTCTCTTTTGTGTATGAACCGTCCCAACTCCTCAGCAGCTTGAGACACTCGTTAGCCTGTGTAGACAAGCTCCTTAAAAAAACCGGCAGACTTTCAATCCCCCTAATGACACGCAGGCTCCCTGGAGAATTCACATCACTCTGCAATTCTAAAATTTCACCTAGCTCCAAACTCTCGTTAGCTAGGACATTCTCGATTCTTTCCGATAATCTCCCACTCCTCTCCCCTGATTGCCACAACCACTCTAGTTGGGAGGGGTCAGAAAACCGTGAATCTCCAGCAAGAATGTAACTAAGAGTGGATGAACTTCTATCGAGCGGCAATTCCTCAAAGGGGATAGAGCCATTCCAGTTGTAAGTTGCATCTCTCCCAGGAACAGGCAATAGTTGACTATTCTCACCTCGCTGTGGCACGGAACCGGACAACTTGGTTCCATAAGCGCCCTCCTGGGTAATGTAGGTAACTCTCAGTACGGGTTGCTTATGGGGTCGGAGAGAGGCCAAAATATCTTCCTCGGTCGAAGCATGTGGCAAAGCAAAATAACTCCCGAAGTCCGATATCGTCTGATGACCAAGCCAGGACAAAGCCATCGGCTCAATGCTTTGATTAACTAAATCGTTCACCAAAGGACCGTGACGGGTTTTCCTCATTCGTTGTGTAACTTTGTAGCCGTTCTCACGGACCAAAACTTCATCCCTCGTCTCTATTCGCTCCCAATCACGCCCGTTATGGTAAAGAGAGTCCTGCTCGGGATGAATTGTCTCGACAAAAAGGTCTGTCAAAACAATCCCCGGAGCAGTGGATACCCAAGCAACCTTTGAGTTCCAACCACTAAAAAAACTCGGTACTCCTGGAACGGTAACCCCCGTTACGGAGAAATCCGGGGCGTTTAAACGCGCAACGTACGGCAGTGGTGGGTACGTAGGTTGAAAATGCAGGTCAGCAAGAAGAAAAGGGCCGTTGAATGATCGGCCTTTTCCCAACGCCAATGCGTTACTACCGATGCGAGAACCCTCTAAGCCTAGAGCACGCCGGAGAGATCCAATGCCCGTAGCAGGTGCAAGGGTTCCTCCAGAGATTGCTGGACCGGCAATAAGTCGGGCCCTTAACGCCCCCGTGCGACTTGGAAAAAACACCTGCGCATCCCGACCACCCAAGACTTCGACAATTTTTGATAGAACAAGGGACTCCTCAAGTGTTTCCCCTAGTGTCCAAGCATAAAGCAGCATTACAGCAAATGTATCCCTCACTTCCCAGGGTTCTGGCGTAAGACTGTTGGGCGGTCCCATTCTGGAGTCAAGCTCCCGCAATTGCTCCCAACCAAGGTTAATACCTTTCGCATATGAACTAAGTATTTTTAATTGGTCTTGGGGTAGGCGAGCCACAGCCTCCTTGGAGAGGTCTCCCAAGTTCAGCCAGCGGGCAAGTCGATCCTCTTCAAAAAAGCCATCACCGCCCCAAGCTGAAAGTCTTCCCTGGGCAGCTGCACGCCACCACAAAAGCTGATTTGGCCGATCCTGTGCATGCAGAAAACCTAAAGCAAGATAGGCCTCTTGCTCGCTACCGGCCTTGACATGAGGAATCCCTTTAGATTTCCGAAGAATTTGAATGTCTTTCTCAAGTCCATAGATTTGAATAACCCCTTGCACTTGTGGCACAGCCATTTTTTGAATCGAAGAAATAAAAAAAGTCGTAGTGGCCAGCAGGAGAATGCTCCCTAAGAGCACGAACCGACCAGCGCTTTTAGTAATTAGTAGCCAAATAGCTTTCATCTCAATTCCTACCTAACCATACCCTTGCCTTGATCTCCATAGTAAGAAAAGACTCTATAGACACGAACCGACGACCTCGTCTTTAAAAGCCAAATCGTGATCAAAAGTAGGACTAATTCAACCCACAGAATATTTTGGGTATTGATTAGGGCTATTCCAAGGGTTACAAAGAGGCCAGGACCTCCATATAATTGAGTCCGGTAAGAGAGATAAACTCCGAAATCTATATGAGCAAAAGAAGGAGAGATACTTTGTGACTGTCCGAGTGGGAATTAACGGTTTCGGTCGAATCGGCCGACTGGCTTTTAGAGCAATGAGAAAACTTGACGTAGAGATCGTGGGAATCAATGACCTTGTAGATGCTTCTACCCTGGCTCACCTCCTCAAGTACGACTCTGTCCATGGAAAATTTTCTGAAGAGGTCAAAAGCGAAGGCAATTCATTATTAGTCGGTAAATCACTAATTCCTGTTTTTGCGGAAAGGGACCCCAAGAATCTCCCGTGGGGGAAGAACAATGTAGACGTTGCCCTCGAGTCGACAGGATTCTTCACCAAGCGGGACGATGCAGCAAAACATCTAGCCGCGGGCGCGAAACGAGTCATCATTAGCGCTCCTGCCACTGATCCTGACGTAACAGTCGTGCTCGGAGTAAATGACTCGGACTACCAATCAAAGTCCCATAAAATTATATCGAACGCCTCTTGCACAACGAACTGTCTGGCGCCTGTCGCCAAAGTTCTACATGATCACTTCGGCATTGCTCGGGGTCTCATGGTCACAATTCATGCCTACACCTCGGATCAAAGCCTAGTTGATTCTCCCCACTCTGACCTTCGTCGTGCAAGGGCCGGTGCACTCTCTATGATTCCAACGAGTACGGGTGCGGCAAGAGCAATCAGCCTCGTAATGCCGGAACTAAAAGGCAAACTTGACGGCTACGCGATGAGAGTACCAACCGCTGATGTTTCCGTCGTCGACCTAAGCGTTGAACTCAAGACCAGTACAGATCCTGAGGCAATTAATGCAGCCATGAAGGAAGCGGCCGCGGGGCCAATGAAACATATTTTAGAATTTTGCGATGAGCCTTTGGTCTCTGCTGACTTCGTCGGTAACCCTCATTCATCTATTTTCGATGCGTTGAGTACTAAAGTGATGGATGGAAATTTCGCAAAAGTCATCTCCTGGTATGACAACGAAATGGGGTACGCGTCTCGGGTAGCTGACTTGGTAGTGTTCATAGGTAATGACTGAGTGGGCATTGCTTCGCTCGATGACCTTTTAAAACAGCGTGGTGGAATTAGCGGAAAGCGTGTGCTCGTTCGCTGTGACTTTAACGTTCCTCTGGAAGAAAATGAAATTTTGGATACTTCGCGGATTCAGGCCGCGTTACCAACGTTGAAGAAGCTCTTAGAGGCCCAAGCAAAAATTATAATTGCCTCCCATTTGGGACGACCAAAAGGGAAACCAACTGAGACGTTATCGCTACGACCAGTCGCAAAAACTCTTTCTCAATTGATGGGGATGACAGTAAAGTTCAGCAACAGCACCATCGGGCAGGTGGCTGAGAACCTATGCAGCAATCTGCAAAAGAAAGAGATATTGCTATTAGAAAATTTACGCTTTCATCCAGGAGAAGAAAGGAACGATCCGGGCTTTTCCAAAGACCTTGCACAACTTGCTCAAGTTTACGTAAATGATGCTTTCGGTTGTGCTCACCGGGCACATGCCTCCACCGTTGGAGTAGCTCGCTACTTTAAGCGACGAGCTGCAGGTGATCTCCTTCTTAAAGAGCTCGAACAACTTGAAACAATAAAGTCTCCAACAAGACCCTTGTTCTGCTTACTCGGAGGGGCGAAGGTTTCCGACAAGCTACCCGTGCTAAAAACTTTGGCACCTCATGCAGATGTTCTCGCGGTTGGAGGTGCAATGGCTTACACATTTATGGCCGCAAGAGGCCAAACGGTCGGCGACTCATTGATAGAAAAAGATCTATTTGCTGAGGCCAACAAAATTCTAGATGCTGCCAAAAGCGCGGGCCGAAAGCTTTTGCTGCCGACTGACCACATTATCGCTGATATCATCTCGACTTCTGCAAAGACACGTATCGTCGATGAGATCCCTAACGATGGAATTGCAGTCGATATCGGACCCAAAACATCTTCGACCTACGCGCGAGAGGCTGATAGGGCCTCTACAATT
>CAYOGP010000174.1:0-4883 GCA_964403555.1 uncultured Spirochaetales bacterium
GTGCAATCGTGCGCCAAAAATTAGGCACAAATTTGATTCCCCGCGTCTCCAGAATGTCGTCATAAACTGCCTTTACGGCTGGCGACGCGTCTTCATAACTAATGGGTTCAACTATTGGTTCGTTCATTTAGAAAGCTCCTTCACGACTTCTCCCAGACTTTCAATACATTCAAGGCATTCTTGTTTAGACGGGTAGTAATGTGGCGCATTGTTCGGGCCTCGCGTGCGAATGCCAATGTAGTCTGGTGCGACTACCTCTCTCAATTCGCTCAATCGATCGACCCATTTCTGCTTATTTCCCAAAGTGACGTGAAAACGTTCCATCTCTTCCAGCGCTTTTCGCTCGGTAGAACCCGAAAGGCTTTCGTCCTCGTAAAAACCAAGTTCCCTCACCCATCGATGGCCATGATTCTCGCGAATCCACTCCTCGTCATCGCCGATCCAACCCTCTAAACCCATCGCGAAAGTCCAGTCCTCCTTGCCAAGCTTGGACGCCCGTTCTCTTAAGTCCTCAACTTTGATCTTGACTTGCTCGAGACTATGGGGGAGAGCAATCGCCCACGAAATCAAACCTTCATAATCCAAGGAACGGTCAATCGGTCGGCCCTCAGTAAAAGCTCCAATCCATACGGGAGGTCGTGGACGTTGAAATGACTTGGGCGTGAGACAAACGTCGTCGAACTGAAAGAATTCTCCCTCGAAGCTAAATTTATCTTGGGTCCAAACTCCTTCCATAACCTTCATCACTTCTTCGAACCGTCTGCCTTTTTTGACGAAAGGCACTCCAAAGAGGCGAAAGTAGTCTTCGTGATACCCGACTCCAGCTCCAAAAATTAATCTCCCCCCAGAAATCACATCGATATTGGCCAGTTCCTCAGCCAAATGAACAGGGTGATGAAAGGTCGGCATAATCACCGTACTGGCGAGATCCACCTTCTTGGTGCGCGCGGCAGCAGCGGCCAATAAAGTGGTGGTAGAAGATATGAAAGTTTCTGTCCGCGAGTGCCTTTCAGGGAACCACAAACCATCAAAACCTACTTGCTCTGCCAGCTCACACTCCACCATCAGATGTTCTGCTGCTTCAGCAGTTTCTTCAGGGGTTGGGGTGGCCTGATCATAGATTCCAAAATGCGTATCGGGCATATAGGCAATTTTCATGATTCTCTCCTCACGGTAGTCGGCATGTACGCCACAATTGATGGCTATTGTACTACTAGTATCGTTGGGACAAAGACTTGGTCAAGGAGCTCCCCTCAAAACCTCAAGGCGGTACACTGCGCTAATGGCCGATGAACTAGTACGATATGAACGAAAAGAGAACGTTGCATGGGTAACCATTGATCGTCCGGAAGCAAGAAATGCTATTTCAAGAGGTGTACGCGATGGTTTTAAAAAATGCTTCACTGAATTTGCGAAAGATGACGAAGCGAGAGTCATGGTGCTCGGTGGAACAGGAAAAGTTTTTTGTGCGGGAGCGGACCTCAAAGAAATGGCCGCTTCCGGCCTGAAGGTACCGGGCGCAAATTTTTTCCCGTACCTAAATAAAAATATTATCACGGACAAACCTACTATTGCGATGGTTCAAGGTGGGGCCTACGGAGGCGGTTTCCTGCTTGCCCAAATGTGTGATCTCGTTGTAACGGAAAAAAATGCCAAATTTGCCATTAGCGAAGCGCGGTGGGGAAGAGGGGCTCCGTGGGCCGGCCCCCTTGCCTGGCTGATTCCTCCACGAGTTGCAATTGAACTTCTTGTGACAGCGGAACCCATAAGTGCCAAAAGAGCTCACGAAATTGGCCTCGTTAACAGGGTTGTCGAAGAGTCGGAACTAAGAAATGAAACATCAAAGCTTGCCAACACGATCGCACGCAACGCCCCACTTTCGGTTCGGGCCGGAAAGGCAATGGTATACGAAAGCCTTGGGCAAAGTTTTTTGGGTAGTCTTGAACGCGGGGAAAAACTTTTCGAAAAGCCTTACTTGAGCGAGGATGCACAAGAAGGGCCCAAAGCTTTCAAAGAAAAACGCGACCCGGTTTGGAAAGGACGATAAATGCTCGGAATGCGCTTAGATAAAAAAGATGAATACAACCATCCTCTCGGCCCAGAACCCAATTTTAACGAAAGCGTGTATTGGAACGGTTGGGACCCTGATCAAGCAGCAGGAGGCTGGATGCGAATAGGCAACCGCGCAAACGAAGGCTATGCCGAAATGTCCCTTTGCTTGCACTTGCCCAACGGAAAAGTCGCGTTCATGTATAAAAGACCAAGGATTTCAGCTAACGAATCGTTTTCTGCAGGTGGCTTAACCTATGAAGTCCTAGAACCGTTTCGCTCATTTCGCACGAAGTACTCGGGTGAAGTGCTTCTTCTATCCGATCCTAAAATGTTGCTCGACCCAAGCAAAGCTTTCAAGGAAAACTCTCTGGTTCCCTGCGAGCTGAATTGGGAACTGCGGGGAGTATCTCCAATGCACGGTGGAGAACCTACCGACCCTTCAATAGAGCCACTTTACGGCCGAGATTTCTCCCACGGGCATTTCAATCAGCACACGACGGTAAGTGGTCACATTCAAGTAGGAGAAGACCGAATCAATCTTCGCGCCTTCGGATGGCGAGATCACTCCTGGGGCCCTCGTTATTGGCAAAACAATTTATGGCACCGCCTTCTCGTTGCCAACTTCGACGCCAAGGCGGGAATGATGGTAATAAAAGTTCAGCACAAAGACGGTCGTATTAGACGAGTAGGTTGCTTTTGGAAAGACGGAGCTTACCACGAGGTCAGAGACCTCGATATTGTCACAGAATGGACCGATGACAAAATGCAAAAGCTTACCCATCTAACCATAAGAACAGATGCGGGTGTCGAAGAGCTTACCGGCGAACCGATTAGCCTAGTTCCCCTTCGCAATCGCAGAAAAATCGATGGTGAAATACTTGAAACGCGAATCACCGAAGCAATGACCCGTTGGTCCTGGAACAACCAGTCATGCCTGGGCTTTTCAGAGTATTTAGATTTAATACAGGATGGTGAGCTCCTGGGATACCCGTCGTAGAACGGTGACGGACCTGGTCGCTCAACTACCAATTATAGAGACCGCCATAAAAAAGCGTTACGGAAATGCCGCCCATATAACCAACCTCAACCTCGCAACCGCTGGCCAAAGCAATCGAACTTGGCTGTTTGATCTTGTCGAATCCGGAGCTTCCTCTCGGCGGATTGTTTTGCGACAGGAGACTTACCAGGGTCCAGGTAATCATTTTCTACCCTCGGATATTCAGTACCAAGCTATCTTACTAGCTCGAGAAGTCGGCGTACCGACCCCCCAACCATTTTTTGAATTGAACCCTGAAGACGGCCTCGGAAAAGGCTTTGCGATGGAATTCGTGGAGGGAGAAACACTCCCCAAAAGGATTCTTGGGGATTCTCTGTTCGCCGAGATTCGGCCAAAGTTGGCCTTTCAATGTGGAGAAATTTTTGGAGTCCTCCATCAAATACAAGATTCGAAACTTGATTTCTTACGTCATGTTCCGGACTCCCTCGATCCGATTGACGCGCAACGTAATCGTATCGACGAATATGTCGAACCACATCCAGCACTCGAAGTTGGTCTAAAATGGCTAGAAGATCACCGCCCCAAAAAAACGCGACGCACCCTGGTCCACGGCGATTTTCGGAATGGAAACCTCATTCTTGGACCTGAAGGAATTCGCGCAGTATTGGACTGGGAGTGCTGCCATATTGGAAATCCTCTCGAAGACTTAGGGTGGCTGTGCACTAGATCCTGGAGGTTCGGACAATTTGACAAACCTGTTGGAGGTTTTGGAAAGCGTGAAGATTTGTTTGCTGGGTACGTATCCAAAAATCAGACCCCGGACCCCGACGAGGTTCGTTACTGGGAAATCTTTGGCCTTTTGCGTTGGGCATCAATAAATCTGATGCAGGCTTACGGACACGTACAGCTGGGAAGAAGCTCCGTCGTCTTCGCTGCATGCGGAAGAAACTGTGCGGAGATCGAATACGACCTTTTAAAAACTATCGATGGAACACTGGATTAAGAACGTGCAAGACCGACCGACGGCCCCAAACATTCTGAATACGATCTCGCTCTTCTTGCGCGACCTTATGGAAAGAACTGAAGGGAAGGACAAGTTTCACCTTCGTGTGTCCATTCATTTGCTCAACATTATCGAACGTGAGATAGAAATCTCTTCTGGGCAAGACCAAGATGAACAAGTAGAACTCGCAAAACTTCTAGGAACCGAAGGTAGCCTCAAGGAACTCAATACACTTTTAGCTCAGAAGATCCGCGACGGCTCTATCGACTACCAGGACGAAAAAGTTTTCGAACTGTTACTTGAGATTCTTGAAGCTAAGTTGCGTATTGTAAATCCCGAATACCTAAAGGCTTAGACTAAGACAAAATCTCGCAGGCACGATGAAATAAATTAGGCGCTGCTAAACCGAACTTTTCCCAATCAGGATCGACCCGCTTACCGTTTCTATGAAGCTTTACAAAAAGACCAGTAATTACAGCCATCTTGTAGTTAGCTAAGGCGCGGTACCAATTTATCCCTTCGCAAGAGCGATCCGTTAACGATGCGTAGTAGTCGATCATCTCTTCAGGGTTAAGTGAATTCACCGGCTCCCAATCCGGGTGCCAACTCTCTCGGTCACCAATCATAACCAACCAGCCTAAATCATAATACTGTGCTCCGATACAAGAGAGCTCCCAATCGAGAAGAGCCGAAATTCGGCCATCCGCCGAAAAAAGAATATTTGAAGGCTGACAATCGCCGTGCAAGAGTCCTACTGGTGAACTCGGGGGCTCCGTGGACAAAAGCAAATCTCGTACCTTACTACCAAGCCTCATCCAGTCGGTCTCGGCG
>CAYOGP010000175.1:0-4882 GCA_964403555.1 uncultured Spirochaetales bacterium
AGGGACATTGACATATGAGGCGGTTGATCAGCTTTCACGTCTCGGAATTGGACAATCGACATGCCTCGGCATAGGAGGAGATCCTGTGATAGGAACCACTTTCGTAGATGCATTGGCTTTATTTGAGGAAGATCCACAAACGAAGGCGGTCGTCATGATTGGGGAAATTGGCGGTTCCGCAGAAGAAACAGCTGCAGAGTTTGTGGCGTCAGAGATGTCTAAGCCAGTAGCGGCCTTCATTGCAGGGCAAAATGCCCCACCCGGTAAAAGGATGGGGCATGCGGGTGCGATAATCGCAGGAGGTAAAGGAAAAGCATCCGACAAAATTGCTGCGTTGGAATCTGCTGGTGTAGCCGTTTCTCGCTCTCCTGCAGATATAGGAGAAACCCTCGCTCAGCATGCCTCGGGGGTTGTTTAAAGGTTTCTATTGCTACCTTTTGCGACGATTTCAGTTCGGGTGCTGGCGAGTTCGAATGATATTCAACTGTTGACCGATGATGGGCAAAATCACGAGTATTTTCAGTAGAGTCTGCATTTACTTCATCGACGAAAAGTTGCCAGGGCGGGATTCACCGTTGGCGGGAGAAATTAAAATAAGCTTTGAATGACAACGCCAGAAAAGACCCCGATTCCTACTCAATTGGAAACTATTTGAAAAGGCAAAGGGAGCTCAGGGGCATATCGCTGAAAGATGTTGCCAAAGTAACTCATCTTCCATTGCGCTCGTTGGAACAATTGGAGACTGGGTCGTTCGATCACGATAGGTCGGGTTTTGCAAGGGGCTTTGTAAGGACATATTCGGAGGCGGTAGGCCTTGACCCCGAGGAGGCGGTCACGCGTATGCTGGTTGAACTGGAGGTGCCAAAGGAAAGTCCACTTCAACGGTCTCGGGTTCGCCTGCTTATGTTCTTGGGGGCCTTCTTTGTTTTTGTAGCGACAGTTTTTCTCTTGAGTCGTTTTTCACAAACTTTCTTTAAAGCGTCTTCGGACCTTGATGTTTCGGTGTGGAGAGTGGACCCTATCAGAGAGCTTGCGGATCGATTGCAGAGACCCATGTCGCCCGAGTTGAAGGAGAATGAGAATTCTTCAACTACCGACTCTGACCGCCAATGAGCTCTGGCTTCACTTTGTAAATTCCATAAGCTTTGTAGCCAGAACGAAAATTGAGAGATGTTATGACGCATAACACAGAGGCTCTAGTGCTTCGGTTTGTGGATTACGGTGAATCAGATCGAATTGTGCATCTCCTTACCCCGGACCGTGGACGGGTTGCTGCAATTGCCAAAGGAGCGAGGCGAAGTCAAAAGCGCTTTCCCGGCACTCTCGATATTTTTAATCACCTTAAAATTCAGTTTAACAGACGTAGCCGTTCCGGAATGCAACGCCTTGAGGGAGCGAAACTGTTGAATCTATTTCCACCTGTCCGTCGAGATCTCGGTTGTTTTGGTTTAGCTTGCTACGTTCTAGAGATGCTTGATAGAGCGACTCCAGAAGGAGGCAGAGCAAGAGACCATGAGAGATTGTTTGGTTTTGCTCTGGATGCACTGTCGTCTCTCGTGGCGGGTCGTGCTGACAGAAGCTTAAGGGTTTTATATGAGTTACGGGCTTTAGCGTGCTTGGGATTTAGGCCCGAACTCGACGCCTGTGTTCGGTGCGGGGTGCCTGAGTGTGGCCAGCTTTCACCTTATTTTTTGGTTTCTGAGGGAGGCACTTTGTGTGCATCTTGTCGGCGCCCTCAAGATGCTGCGACCGCTTTAAGCCGTGGCACCGTCCGCATGCTTTCACGATCCCTCACGATGCCGATTGGGTCGCTCAGTCGGCTATCCATGGGAGGTAAGATGTTGGAGGAAGCTGATAGGGCCGTCCGGAATTTTCAGCGCTTCTACCTTGGCCTTGAGCTTAGAAGCCAACAATTTGTGGACCGCCTTTCATGAGGAAAAGAGTTGGTTCATAGATTGACATGTAGGTGAGGCCAGGAGACACTTCTCCGCCACCGCACAACGGGAGACGTTTATGTCGGACGCCACGGCGTCGAAAAAAGAGCTTCAAATGGAGGAACTTGTATCACTTTGCGTGAGGCGGGGGTTCATTTTTCAGTCAAGCGAGATCTACGGGGGTATTAACGGTTTCTGGGATTATGGTCCTCTTGGTGTTGAGCTCAAAAACAACTTGAAGAGCGCATGGTGGAACCGTGTCGTACGCCAAAGAGATGATGTGGAGGGGCTCGATAGTTCTATCATTGCTCATCCACGTACTTGGGAGGCTTCCGGTCATGTGGCGCACTTCACGGATCCTATGGTTGATTGTAAGAAATGTAAACGGCGTTTTAGGGCCGACCAGTTACCTTCCGGACCTTGTCCGGCGAGTTCCAAAGGCGATTCGGATCGAAATTGCGACTTCACCGTTCCTAGAAACTTTAACTTAATGCTCCAGACTCAAATCGGAGCCTCTGAAGATGCAGCATCGGCGGCCTATCTTCGACCTGAGACCTGCCAGTCCATTTTTACTGACTTTAGAAGAGTTAAAGAGGTTGCCCGACAAAAAGTTCCCTTTGGGATTGCGCAAATAGGTAAAGCGTTCCGTAACGAGATTAATCCGAGGAATTTTAATTTTCGCTCCAGGGAATTTGAGCAGGCCGAACTAGAGTTCTTTGTTCGGATCGAGGAACGCGAAGAATGGTTTTCCTATTGGCTTGAGGAACGACTGAAGTTTCACCGATCATTAGGATTCAAAGAGTCTAATCTTAGGACGCGACCGCATGCCGAGGATGAACTCGCACATTACGCTAAGGCGGCAGCCGATGTAGAGTTTTTGTTTCCTTTTGGATGGCAAGAGATTGAAGGCGTTCATGATCGGGGCACTTGGGATTTAGATAGACATACAGAATTCTCCGGAAAAGATCTTTCTATTACAGATGAAGTAACAAAGGAGAGGTTTGTGCCTTCAGTGATCGAAACTTCCGTCGGTATTGATAGAACAACTCTGGCTCTTTTGGCTAATGGGTATGAGGATGAACTTCTAGCGAATGGCGAAAGTCGAGTAGTGATGCATATTGCTCCGCATCTAGCACCCTACACGGCGGCTGTTTTGCCGCTTTCAAAAAAAGTTGCCGAACCGGCTGAACGAGTGGTCGAGAAGTTGCGTCGTAATTGGAATGTGTTTTTTGATGTTTCAGGAAATATTGGACGAAGATACCGAAGGCAGGACGAGATTGGGACACCCTATTGTTTAACCTATGACTTTGATTCTCAGGAAGACGATAAAGTAACAATTCGTGATCGCGACACTATGGAGCAAGAAAGAGTGCCCATCGATTCTATATCAATGGTTTTAAATGACAGATTGTCTACCCATTTGACTTGAGGTGAAGGGATTGGATCTCGAAAAGTACATAAAAACATTTTTGATAAGATGGTTTTTCGAAAGGACGAGGCGCGCCGGGTTGTCATTGTTACTGATAGGTGTATGCACTTCCCTCGGATGTGCGTGGAGGCCCTCGTTTCCAGATCTCTCGGGCCTAAAACTACCCAAAATGCCGACAATAAAACTTCCGAAACTGCCCGATTTAAATCCTTTTAACGATGATGTAGGCGGTCCCCAGCCGGATGAAACTCTTGGCGTTACAACTATTGCGGGTGCAAGTGACGTCGGAGAGTTCCACCTACGGGCGTCCTCTTTTTATGAGTCTCTTCGCAATCGACGCTTTAACAGCATCCTTACTTATCAGGACGAGTCTTTGCGTGAATATTTTAGAGATGCTGACGATTTTGATACGTATTATGCGGACTTGACGTACGCTCTGCAGGCTGCGTTCATCTCTAAAACTCGACCCTTAAATCTCAAGGTCCAGGAATTTTCGCAAGAGGAAGTTGGTGTCGCTGCAGTAGAGATCCTTTTCATTGGAGATGATTCGAGGGCCCTCAGATCCGGAGAAACGGATTTTGTAAGAATTGATCGCTGGGAGCGTCACGATGGTGAATGGTGGCTGGTACCAGGAAAAGTATGAGTTTTACTTGTCTCGACTGTGCGCAAGCGAACTGACTAGAATGGCTCCTCCGTCCTCTTTGTTTTGTAGTAGTTGGAAGACCTTTGAATAAGAACAGCGAAATAAGTGAAGTGACTCTTCCTTCACGTGAGGAGTTAGCTGGTTGTGTGATAGATATCCTCCATCGGGGTAAGAGTCGTAATCCTGATGTGTTTCTAATAAAAGTCGATAGACAACTTTTCGTATTAAAAGATTTTTCGCCACGTGGCGCCTTTGTGAGGAATATTTTAGGTCCGTGGCTCGTTGATCGCGAAGTTCGTGCATATAAGGCATTAAGCGAGCATCCCTTTGTTCCCCGCTATCTGGGACGATTGGATAGAATGGCATTTGCTATGGAATACAGGCCGGGAGAAAGAATGTCTCGTTCCTTAAAAGGGCGAGTATCACCAGATTTTCTCTCAACACTTCGACAAGCTATCGACGAGATGCATCGCTTAGGGGTGGTGCATTTGGATCTTCGACATCGCAGTAACGTGCTTGTTGGCGAAGATGGTCAGCCAATTTTAATTGATTTTGCTTCTGCGATTTGTGGAGACCCTTTTGGCATTTTCGGCAAGTTGGTTTTGCGGAACCTAGCGCGATTAGATCAAAGGGCCTTTGAGAAGTGGCGAGTTCGCCTGTCATAGGGCAGAGCGATCCTTAGCTCGACGGGTTTAAGAAATTGGTTTGCTCGGTGAGATCTGTAAATTTTCAATGTAGTATCGAAATGTTTCCAAGGTAAGGCGGGCGTCGGCCATAGCTCTATGTGGTACTGAGCCATCGGAGAGCCCGGCTACAGTGGCAGAACGCCTAAGGGATAATGCTTTTACGTTTTTGCCACCGATAAGGCAATAGCTA
>CAYOGP010000176.1:0-4824 GCA_964403555.1 uncultured Spirochaetales bacterium
TTTCGATTGACGTTTCCCTTGGACCAAAAGTTCTTCGGAGCTTAGAGTACCGTCTTTCTGAAGAGTTCCTCGGCGATCTATTGCCTGATCGCCATCGTTATCTTCCTCAAACCCAGAAGGGAATCCATCCGTAAAAAAGACAGTACGGTCAACATAGCCGTCAAACGTATTGTCTTCGCGGAGGGCGATTACCGTACCGTTACTGTCATGATCCTTCCACGAGTCAGGAGACGTGTCAAAGTCTCGGTCTGTGATGATTTGTTTTATCGAATTGCTGACTACGTTTCGATAGATCCACGTGTCTATGCGGGTGTCGAAGTTTGTGTCCTGCTCTTGTTTAGACAATACGCCTTTGTCATTGTAGGAGTTCCTTATATCGATGGAGCCATCACGATTCTCATCAATTTCAATGAGGTAGGCCTTGCCTTTGTTCCAGTGTTCTACTCGAGTGGGTTGTCCGAAGTTGTCCGTATCAATCTCCTTGCGAGTAATAGAACCTCCTTCGTAGATTACGGCAGTGTCAAAGACTCCGTTACCCGTATCGTCTCGTTGCTCTAGGGAAAGAGTCTCGCCATCTGATTCGTAGTCGTAGGCTACGTCCAATCTCCCGTCATAATTTCGATCTTCTTCTTGATGGCTTCGAATCTCATTGTTGTATGTTACGAACGTATCGTGATTCCCATCGTGGTTACGATCGATTCTTCGCTCCATTAATCTCTCATTTTTAAATCGAGTGGTTACGTCATACGAGGAGTCGTGGTTGGTATCGGAGCTTTCTTCTGATTTTAAACCATCAACAAAGGTTCGAACGAGATCGAAGTTACCATCCGAATTCGTATCGAATGTTTCTCGAGATCGATTACCTTTATGATCAAAGAGGACTATTGCATCAGGTACGCCATCGATGTTCTTGTCACGAGTCTGTCTGATTTCAATTCCGTTTTCGTAATTGGATACAGTATCAAGTTTTCCGTCTCCTGTGGTATCAGCAGATCGAGTGAGAACTTGTTCGTTTTTGGAATAAGAAGTGACTACGTCAGGGCTAGAATCGTCATTGAAATCTTCTTCAACTCGGACCATGACGTTCGATTCGAAGAAAACTTTGGTCTCGAATGTGCCGTTCTGATTTGTATCGTGTTCTTCATTGAGTTTATGGCCGAAGTTGTTTAAGCGAGCTCGAAGGTCAGGTTTTCCGTCACCAGAATGATCTTCTTCTATTAGGCGAGCTTGACCATTTTCGTAATGGATCCAACGATCGTCTTGGCCATCCAGGTTAGTATCTTCAACTCGGAGAGAGGGTTTCCCATCGCTATAGGAAATTTCTACATCCGCCAGGCCATCTTGGTTATGATCGTCCCTCTGAGTGATAGCCCGGCCATTTTCAAAATTGATCCATTGGTCAATTTTCCCGTCCGCATCGTTGTCTCGCTCTTGGAGGTCTGGCTGACCTGTAGAGTCGTAACTCAACCACAAATCGGCTGTTCCGTCGTGATCAGTATCTCTAACAGCACGTGAAGGGGACCCGGATTGGTAATAGACGAATTCGTCGAAGGTTCCATCGCTGTTGGTATCAGAGCGTTTTTCTCTAAGTTCTTCGTTTTCGTCGTAGAGCAAAGTTGTCGGTTTGCGTTGAGCATGAGCAATCACCGCTACGAGAGTTAAGAGAATAGAAATGAATAAGAAGTTAATTGTTCGCAATGGTGGGATTGCTAAAGGTTGCGATGATCGGTTGTCCTGCCAGACAGCGGACTCCTTTCGGCATCTGATTGAATGGTGAGGCTGAGCGAAGAGCCGTCAGGGCGCTTTTTCCGAGAAGTGGATCTGGAGCGCGGACGACGCCAATCGAACTCGCCGAACCCGCTAAATCGAGTGTAAAGCGCAACTCAACGGATTGGTTACCCGGCGCACCCGCTGGCAGCACCCAACGAGCCATCACTCGCTGTTTTATCGTTTGCATATAACCCTGAACGGCATTTCTTCCAACGCAGTCCTGCCAACTGATCCCTGATTCGCCTAATCCTTTTCCACCGCTTCCCCTAAGGTTCCCGTCACCCACCGCCCAACTCACTTGAGCGCGGATTCCATCAGTGCTTCCGAGCACATCTCGGGTGCTGACCGCTCCGCGTTCTACAGAGGAGCCATCACCCAAAGCTTTTGGGCTTGCAGTGCCTATGGTTTGCCCGACGCTCACTTGGTGGGGTCCGGCTCGGGCTCTCGCGGGCTCGTTGTTTTCTTTAGGCCCCTTTATCACGGGCGCATTTGTGTCGAATTCTAGAGGGGAGGCAGTGACCTGTACTCGAGATTGGAAAGCACGGGCCTTTTCTACTACTTGGGTAGTTCTTTCTACTTCCTTTGGGGCTTTCACCTTTGCAACCGTCGCCATTTCGAGTTTAGGTTTGTTTATTACGGTAACAGCTTTCTGTACTACTGCGGGGCTTGGGACTTGGGGGGCAACGGCCATTGGCGCGGGCCTGAATGTTGCACGAGATTCAGCAATGACGCGAGGGGCCGGTGCAGGTTGCGTTTCAACCACCCTCTCTTCAAATTTTGTTAGCTTGAAAATTCGTTCTTCCAGTTCCTGAGGCATCAAGAGTGTCGCCAAAAGAAGGGCACCAATAAGTCCGGCGTGCAAAAGGATCGACAGAGCTGCGCTTACAAGTCGGTCACGAATTTTGTCAGACTCAGGAAGTTCGATCCCAGGAAATTGATTTGCAGAGACACCCGGTATTGCAACGGCTGTGGAGATTTTTCCCAGGCCAAGTGCCTTTATCGGGCTAGCTTTACCAGGTTTTCGGATTATATAGGAGGTAATCGTCATCCTAAGTCTTTTGTGCCAAATCTCGCAACTTTCGCAACCGTAAAGAACAGTTACGGACTGATTTTTTGCCAACTATTAGATCTGCCCTGAGGAGAGAGGTTACAGTTGACGTTCTCCGGTCTTAAATCCCGTTGGCTTCGTAACCACACGCAGTGAATTCAAAGATATTTAACGGCTTTTCCAATAAGCCTCATTTGAGGAAAATAATGGAACTGATCCAGAGGCCCTGCCTGCGTTCAGAGGACTGGGGTGGGGTTCTAGTAGAAACCCAAACAAGAGTTAGGAATCGACTCCCTATTGCGCCCCTTGGGGAATATTTTGGAGTTGCTGCCACAGGACCTAAGCGATAATTCTGCCGGAAAATAAAGGATTAATCCTTCGGGACAACTGGTCCGTTTTTGAGCTAAACTTATCTCCGTCCCGAGCTTAAAAGGAGAATAGCGATGGCCAACTACGATACCCTGATAACCAACGGAACCGTTGTAGACGGAACAAGAGACAACCCCAGATTTCGTGCTGATATTGGAATCAAAGACGGCAAAGTTGCGATGATTTCACGCAGTAACATTGATCCTTCAGAAGCTGACGAGGTGCTTGACGCGACTGGCCAAATCGTGGCGCCGGGCTTTGTTGATTTGCATACCCACTACGATGCACAAATCCAATGGGATCCGTATTGCACTCTCTCAGGTTGGCACGGCGTAACTTCACTCGTTCTAGGAAACTGTGGTTTTGGTTTTGCGCCAGTGGCTCCAGAAAACCGCGATCGAGCGATGCTTAGTCTGTCCAGGGTAGAGGCGATTCCGTTCGACTCCATGAAAGAGGGAATGCTCTGGGATTGGATCACCTTTCCAGAGTGGCTTGATTCGCTCGAGCGAATGCCAAAGGGAATAAACGTAATTTCTTATGTCCCTATTGCACCCCTGATGATCTGGGTCATGGGACTCGATGCTGCGAAAAGTCGCGAACCGACTGCCGAGGAACTGGCTGAGATGTGCCGACTTATGGAGAAAGGCTTGGACGCGGGCGCCTGTGGTTGGTCTGTTCAGAGGTTGGGCGACGGATTTACGTCAGTCCAACGTGATTACGATGGCTCTCCAATGGTTACCGACTGCATGAGTGACGAGACCTGCTTTGCGTTTGGAGAGGTTCTTCGCAAGAGAGGTGGAGGCCATATTCAAATCACTCAGGCCAAGGATGACTTTATTGAAGATCTCAAGTTTGTTAAGGAACTTGGGAAGCGATCGGAGTCTGCGATTCTGTTCAATGTGGTTTTCTGCAACGACTATCATCCCAAGCAGCACAAGCGTCTTCTTAAGTGGGCCGATGAATGTCAAGAGGAAGGCATCAAAATCTTCCTCCAGGGTGCAACGGCAGCAAACGACCTTACTTACACGTTCGTGGATTTTAATTTGCTAGATGGCCAAAAGGACTGGTTGTACGTCACTCTTGGAGACGTCGAAGAGAGAATGGCTAAAATGCAGGAGCCCGGGGCACGAGAAGGGCTCCGTAACGATTACGACCATGGCCGTATGCCTGTCGCCTGCGGTCCGATTAAAGAGTTCGTAATTCTCGAAACGGTAAATGAAGAGAACAAGAAATGGGAAGGACTCAACCTCCAGCAGCTTGGTGAGGCTCAGGGTAAACATCCCATAGATGCATTCTTGGACCTTGTGGTTTCGGAGAAGCTCCAGACGACGATCTACACACCTCCTTTCAACACCAATTTCGAGGGGAACAGGGAGATCTTTGAGTCCGAATATGTGGTTCCTGGTGTCTCTGACGGTGGGGCTCATACGAAGTACGTAACGTTGGGTGCTTTTACTACGGATTTTATCGCGGATTTCGTGCGTGATCAGGACCTGATGAGTCTCGAGGAAGCACATTATAGAATGTCAGGACTGTTGGCTCAGATGGCTGGGTTTAAAGATCGTGGAACCATAGAAGAGGGCCGTCCCGCGGACCTTGTCGTATACGACTTGGAAGCTTTTAAAGCGACGGAGCCA
>CAYOGP010000177.1:0-1611 GCA_964403555.1 uncultured Spirochaetales bacterium
TCCAAAGTTTTCATAGGCTGTAGACAATCGAGTCTTAGCTAAGAACAGAGCAGAATGTTTTTTGTTCTGGCTCAGGTCTCTTTGACGAGCTTTGAGAGGTCACTTGGCGGAAGCGCAGGGGAATCGAACCCCCCGAGCCCGTGTTGCCACAGCCTCCTCTGGATTTGAAGTCCAGGCCCGGCACCAGCCTAGGAAGCGCTTCCAGGTATTTAATTACAGCATTTTAGAGCCCTGTGCCCGAGGTCCACTGCAACTGCTGAGGTTTTGCAAGGCTTCAATCTAGAATAGGCAGTTCGATTGATGCAACTTCTTGCTCGACCGTGCCAGTATTCTGAGGTGCTCCTCCCTGGACTCCATAGAGGTAAGCCCAGGCAGCCATCGTACGAATGGGGATTTCAGGGTCCTCGAGGCTTTCGAGTGCCAACTGTAGCTCCTCGGTTCGTCCTCTCCATCCAATTGCCCATAACGACTGAAGTCGAACATGTTCGTCCTGGTCGCGTTCAAGGCCACGTTTGAGAATCTCAAGTGCGGGAATACTTCGAGCCCAGCCGACTGCTTCAATTACCCTTCCCAAAACTAAGAAATGAATTGTTTCGGAGCCGACTACTTGTTTTGCAACTTCTATCACGACGTTTGCATTTGCGCGTTTGAGTGCACCTGCCGCGAGGGGGGCCCTTCGATCATCGCCACTTAGGAGGGCGAGTACCAATTGTTTTGTAGCCTCCTTGCTATGTCCAATTCTGCTGAGGCTTGCCCAACTAGCTAGTGCAACCCCGGGCTCAGGGTCATTTCGTAATTTTAGTAAAGTATTGGCGATCTCTTCGTGATTGTCCGAGGCAAAGCCTAAAGCCACTGCGCCTCGCTCACGTTCTCCTCCTCTCGGAGAACGGAGAAGCGGCTTGGCGTCTTCAATAGCTTTCTTCGATCCTAATGAGGCTCCAACGATCATTGCGTATTGGCGGTCCCGACCATTCGATAGCGTTAGCAAAGACTCGACCTCCTCAGTAAGGTCTTGGTGGCGTCCGATCAAGATCGCGTCTAAGGTTTGCGTTAAGCTGTGCCTGTCGGGATCCGCAAGTTTTCTTCGAAGAAAGATCTTTGCTTCTTCTCGTGGCGTCGTTCGGAGGACCTCAAGAAGATCCAGGTCAAAGTCAGCATCTGTATCTTCAGCAGTAATTTCGAAAATTCGTTTGTCGCCGGCGCTAAGTAGGTTCGACATCGCAGCGCGTCTTTCGAGGCGGCTCGGACTTGCAAGAGCCTCTATTAAAATCTGCTCTCCCTCTGGAAGCTTCTCTAAGGCGAGTGTTCCGGCTGCTAGCATTCGATCGTAGACCTGTATTTTATCGGTTGCAATCGTCTTCCGAGCTACCGTTAAGGCTTTGCGTGTTCCGGGATCACCCCCGTAACAAGAACTTGTGCCAAGAAATAAAAAAAAGACACAAGCCCCAAGTACGCGGACTTTCCTTTTTCGAAGCACTTAGCCGAAATCCTGGACACGTTTGGCGAACTCTTGGAGTTCCTTTGCCAGGCCTGCTGCATTTGGTGAAAGTGGGATATAGATCAGATTTTTGATGCCAAATATTTCGGGTTAAAATGACCCCAAATAGCTAG
>CAYOGP010000177.1:1621-4786 GCA_964403555.1 uncultured Spirochaetales bacterium
AGCCCATCAGCGCGTTTCACCGTGTCTGGTTGAAGGGACGAAGCCTCGGCGAAGTAAGAAAGTTCTACTTCGGATTTGTCTCGTTCTTGCCTTTCCAGCTCTCTGTTGAGTTCGTCGAGAAGGGGCATTAGCTGTCCTTCTGTTAGCAACGCGCAGGTGTAGCCGTCCCCAAGCCTAGCTGCACGTCGAACGGCAGCTTTGCTCTCTCCTCCAATCCAGAAAGGAGGATGAGGATTTTGGAGTGGGAGCGGCTCGGGGTTGATGTCGCGGTCCAATGTCACAAACTCGGTATCTATCCGGGGATTTTTCTCCGTCCAGACAGTTTTCATGGCATTTATGTACTCATCAGTTCGTTTGCCTCTCTTAGCGAACGGTATTCCGAGCATATCGAACTCTTCTTCCATCCATCCTACGCCGCAACCGATGACCAACCGCCCCGTGGACAAGAGATCTATTGTCGCAAGTCGCCGTGCGACGTCGAAGGGATCGCGATAAGGCACAATGAGTACGCCTGTGCCGACACGTACATTTTTTGTATGGGCTGCTACAAAGGTGAGGACTGTAAACATGTCGAGCCATGGTTCATCGGTGTAAACGTCGTAATGTGGTTTGCCTTCGTTCCATTCCTCATATGGCCAAGCAGTTTCAATTTTCATGGGTAGGATAGCGTGATCACCTGAAAATATAGTGTCGTATCCTAGTTCGTCAGCTAACTGAGAGATATCGCGTAGGGAGATTGCGTCGGCTACCGACGCTCCCGCAGCGAGATGCAATGAATACTTCATACTAAATCTCCTTCTTAAAGTGAAGTTGACTATACCACGACTACGACTGGTTTTTTTCGCTTTGTATTTTATGGAGTCTCAGGATCAATCAATTTAGCAAAAAAGCATATGCGCTAGGTGCAAGCATTAAAGGCCTGTGCGAGATCGTCGCAAAGGTCGTCGGCGTGCTCAAGCCCGATCGATAGTCGTACGGTAGATTTGCTTATTCCTTTTTTGATCTTTAAAGACTGACTAAATGCTGCGTGGCTCATCAACCAAGGATATCCGATAAGAGACTCAACTCCTCCAAGGCTCTCAGCTAAACTGAAAAGGCTCGTATTTTCACAGAGATCTCGAGCCGCTCTTTCTCCTCCTTTGAGGTCTACAGTTACTATTCCACCAAACCCATGCATTTGACGTTTTGCGAGTTCATGACCGTCGAAGTTCGGAAGGCCGGGAAAATAGACTTTTTCTATCTCAGGTCGATTTTCTAGAAATTCAGCAACCGCGAATGCATTTTCTTCGTGTGCACGCATTCTGACGGCCAGTGTTTTTAATCCGCGAAGAGTAAGCCAAGTATCCCAGGGTCCGGGTACGCCGCCAGTTGTGGTTCTTAAGGTTCTCAATGCGTTCGCGTATTCTTCATCATTTGTAAGGACGGCTCCGCCGATTACGTCCGCATGTCCCGATATATATTTCGTTGTCGAGTGCACTACCACATCTGCTCCTAACTCTAAGGGCCTTTGAAAATATGGGGAGGCGAATGTGTTGTCTATAACGGTTAAGATATTTTTCTTTTTTGTAACCTCTGAACAGGCTGAAATGTCTTGTAGTCGGACCATTGGATTTGTTGGTGATTCAAGCCAGACTAGCTTGGTGGTGCTCTTTATGCGCTTCTTCAAGTCTGAGACTTTGCTGCCGTCAAAATAAGTAATAGAAATGCCATGCCTTGGTAAAACTTCTGAGAATAGACGATATGATCCTCCGTAAAGATCGTCGGCTACGAGTATGTTGTCACCAGTTTTTAAAAGTTGAACTACGCTCGCTATAGCTGCCATTCCTGAGGAAAATGCAACTCCAAAATTTGCATTTTCCAACGAGGCAAGAGCTTTTTCAAGAGCAGTCCGTGTAGGGTTGGCTCCGCGAGAGTATTGATATTGTTGGTCACTCCCAACAATCGCCTGGGTAAAGGTGGCCGTTTGATGGACCGGAGTAATCGTAGAGCCCGTGGTCGGATCCGGGGCTTGGCCGGCGCATATGGCGCGTGTCTCGAAGTGGAGGTTAGGGCCCATATTTTCCTCTCAGTAGTTATCCTAGCCAGGGAGGGCTCGGTAGTCCTTCTTTATAAAGAAATTTCGGAGAATATAATTTGGACTGATATCGTTGACCGTGGTCACACAACACAGTTACCACCGTATGTCCCGGTCCAAGGTCTTGTGCCATTTTTATTGCGCCCGCGATATTAATCCCGCTTGAGCCGCCCAAACAAAGACCCTCTTCTTTAAGTAGGTCGAAGAGCACAAGCAACGCTTCAGTATCCGAGATACGGTAGACGTCGTTTACTTGAGCAGATTTGACGTTGTCGATTAGTCGACCCTGTCCAATTCCTTCCATAATCGAGGATCCTGTACTTTTAAGTTGCCCTTCTTCAAAGTAACTCGCCATCGCTGACCCTCCTGGATCGGCAAGGCCAATTCGTACGGCAGGATTTCGTTCTCTTAGTGCCGTGCCAACTCCACCAATAGTACCTCCCGTGCCTATAGCGCAGATGAAAGCATCGATTTCCCCTCTAGTTTGTCCCCATATCTCAGGTCCCGTGGTGTGAAAGTGAGCGGCGGGATTTGCAGGATTGTCCCATTGGTTAGAGTAAAGAAGTCCGTGATCCTCCGAACTTTTGAGTTCCTTTACAAGTCTCTCCGCTGTTCGTACGTAATTCTCAGGATCAGAGTAGGGAACAGGTGGAGTTTCGATTAAACGGGCGCCGCAAAGCCGTAGCATGTCCTTTTTTTCATCGCTTTGATTATTTGGAATAGTAATTAGGGTCCGGTATCCACGAGAATTTGCCACGAGTGCCAAACCGATACCGGTATTACCACCCGTACCTTCAATGATTAGCCCTCCTTTTTCGATCTCGTTATTATTTTCTGCTTCAAGAATAATTTGTCTTGCTGCTCTATCTTTGATTGAGCCTCCCGGGTTGAGAAATTCTGCTTTTCCGTATATTTCGCAACCAGTCACTTCAGATGCTTTGCGAAGTCGTATAAGAGGTGTGTTGCCAACAGCATCCGTAAAGTTTTGAACCGAGCTTGTCATAATTTCCCTTTTTCTCGTGAAATAGAAAGGTACTTAAGTTCACTAAGAATTTTTCTATTTTATTTATAGAAATATCGTCTTGAGTACG
>CAYOGP010000178.1:0-4761 GCA_964403555.1 uncultured Spirochaetales bacterium
GCCTTATAGGAAGGAAGGCTTTCGGCACGCGCTCCGGCATCGTTAGATTGGACGTTGCTCGAGGAGAACACGGCGAAGCTCAACTGTTGGGCAGATTCAGAAGACTGGTTGGAACGGAGGAATCTTGGAAGGCCGTAACCTACCACGAGTTTCATGAGGGTGATAACGGAACCCATGGAGCAAAACTCTCCTATTCTCCGGTGATCGAGAGGGCCCGCGCGCACATACGAAAGAGTTCAACTAATGAAGCCCTGATTGCCAATTCAGCAGGACATCTGATAGAAGGGAGCAAAACTAATTTATTTGTATTAAATGAGGAAGGGTATTTCTTAACTCCCCCACTCTACAGTGGACCTGTTCGGGGGGTGGCGCGACAGATTCTTTTAGAAAAGGATCCCCAGGTTATTGAAGGAGAGGTAACCACAGATCTTCTGCAAAATTCTCTCGAAGTCATCGTTGCAAATGCGGTAAGAGGCATAAAGATTTTAGTGAAAATCGATGGAAAGCCGGTAGGTACTGGGAAAATTGAAAAAGGAGCACTACGCTTGGCAAAAATCCTAGATTCGGCGGCCCGAAACACTCTTTAAAGTCCACGAACATCAGAGGGGCCACCGATAGCGAGATCGAATATTCAAAATGGAGAAATTTATGGAATTTTCAGGAAAAGGCGCAGTAATCACAGGTGGCGGGTCAGGACTCGGCGAAGCGACCGCGCGGATCTTTAGTGCCAAAGGAGCAAAAGTCACCATTCTCGACCTGAGTCAGTCCAATGGTAAAGAAATCGCAAAGGAATTGGGCGTAAATGCCCATTTTGTAGAAGCTGACGTCACCGATTCCGCTCAGGTTGAATCCGCCATAGAAGAAGCGGTTGGCGCCATGGGTGGCGTTCATGTTGCTGTCAATTGCGCCGGGGTAGGAACGCCAGGTAAGACTGTAAATAGAGATGGCGAACCGCTCCAGCTTCGTTTCTTCCAAAAGGTAGTCGAAGTTAATCTTATAGGGACGTTTAATGTGATTCGTGTCGCTGCCGCGAAGATGATCAAAAATGAGCCAGACTCCAATGGAGAGCGTGGCCTCCTAATTAATACTGCTTCAGTCGCTGCATTTGACGGCCAGATCGGACAGGCCGCTTACTCAGCCTCGAAAGGTGGAGTCGTGGGCATGACACTCCCAATTGCTCGTGACCTCGCACAGCACGGCGTTCGTTGCGTAACCATCGCTCCAGGACTTTTCCTTACTCCTATGTTGATGGGTCTCCCCGAACCTGCTCGTGAGTCCCTTGGGCAGCAAGTTCCCTTCCCTTCGCGCCTAGGAAAGCCGACAGAATATGCAGAACTTGCCAGTCACATAGTGGAAAATCCAATGTTAAATGGAGAGACAATCCGTCTCGACGGTGCAATTCGAATGGCGCCGCGATAGGAAAGACATGACGTCCACACTAGGAACCTTGGCAATCACTTTGCCCGCACCGCACCTAACCCTCTCGGAGTGTGTTGATCTTGCTCGCAAGGCCGAGCAAGAATGGGGATACGACGCGATCTGGCTAGCCGAGACAAGTGGGCCAGACTCTTTCTCTCTAGCAGCCGCCATCTCTATGGTCACTAACCACGTCACAATTGGCTCAGCAATCGTTCCAGTATTCAACCGAACTCCCGCCGTTTTAGCGATGTCTGCTGCAACCCTGGGAGAACTGTCCGATGGAAGGTTCATACTTGGACTAGGGTCTTCCAGTCACGCGATAATCGAGCAATGGAACGGAGTAACCTTTGAGCATCCGTTGGATGCTGTAAGAGACGCTGTCGCTATATGTCGTCAAGCCTTAGGAGGAAATCGGACTGACTATCGAGGCAATGTCTTCTCTTCTAAAGGACTAAAATTGACATCTAAGCCTTCAGATCAGCCTCCAATTTATTTGGCTGCTCTACGTGAAAAAATGCTCAATCTTGCCGGAGAAGTCTCGGATGGCGTTATCATCAATCTCTTTCCTATTGAATCGCTAACAAAAATTTTAGACGCTTTTAAAAAAGGAGCTCTCGAGTCCGGACGCAACCCTGAAGGACCCGCGGTTTGTCGTCACCAGGTTGGACTCACTCAAGATATCGGAACTGCACGAAATATGATTCGGACGTCTTTCGCAGGATATTTTGCCACTCCCGTTTACAATCGTTTCCTTGATTGGTGTGGCTACGGAGACGAGATGAGAAAAGTCAGAAAAGGTTTCGAAGATCGTGACCGAGAGGCAGTCGCCTCAGCTCTTCACGATCAATTTATTGATGAAATTTCAATTCTTGGAGACTTCGAAACCTGCCAGGAAAAACTGTCAATGTTTGTGGAAAAAGGTGTCACAACGACGGTACTTTCACCTATCAGTTCTAGCCGCGAAGAGACTCTCTCCTGCTACGAAACCTTTGCACCCGCAAACCAGAGGTAAGAAGGGGAAGAGAAATGACGAAGAATCTGCTCTTAACCGGTGGTAGCGGCCTCATAGGTAGTAGTCTTAAAGGCCGACTTAAAGAAAACGACTACGAAGTTCGCAGCCTAACAAGAACACCTACAAAAACAAAGAACAACTTGCAATGGGATGGCATCCATCCCCCCTCCAAGGCTACTGAAAATATCCAGAGTCTCGTTCACCTCTCGGGACAGCCAATATTCGATGGCATTCCCAAGCTTGGGAACCGTCAAAAAATTTTTACGAGCCGAGTCGAATCCACCAAAAAAATAGTAGATGCAATGCGAGTTTTACCCTCAGAAAATCGACCGAAGGTGTTCATCTGTGCCTCAGCAATAGGCTATTACGGTAATCGCGGAGACAACGTTTTAACAGAAGAGACAAGTCCAGGTGACGGATACTTAAGTAGTGTGTGTCAATCTTGGGAACAAGAGGCGATGAAAGCAGAAGCTCTCGGGATAAGGACCGTTAGGCTTCGAATAGGTGTAGTTCTTTCGAAATTTGGTGGCGCATTACCCATGATGCTTAAGCCCTTCCGTGCAGGACTTGGAGGTCCTCTCGGTAATGGACGCCAGTGGTTTTCCTGGATTCATATCGAAGACTTGACCTCACTTATAGTAGAGATTTTGCAAAATGAGGAGTATTCGGGGCCGCTCAATGCAGTTGCTCCTCGGCCCGTACGTAACGCGGATTTCACAAAGATCCTTGCGGGTTGCCTCGGCAAACCAGCTTTTATTCGAGTTCCCAAAATTGCTCTCTATTCGATTTTAGGTCCACTTGCAGGCGATCTCCTCGCAAGCCAGCGAGTGATACCAGAAAAAGCGGCACGTCTGGGGGTCAATTTCCTACCTCCTCCAGTATCAGACGCGCTATCCAAAGAGATTTAAACTAGACCTACTAGCTTCTTAGCGTAACCGGCGAGAAAGTTGCCGAACGTCAACATAACGGCGGAGTGCTCTAATATTCGGCGGAGTGCCCCTGGAATCGTAAAAATCTAATCTATTACCCGTTGCGGTTTGGACATTCACAATCGCGTCCGACACAGTACGGAGGTCTCGTGGCTCGGGCACTCCGTCCCATCCCGGATACCATTCTTGAGCGCTAATACCGGGATGATCATCCTGACTCCAACGATGTTTATGATAAATGATCTTCCAGAGTGCACCCGTCCGATCATATGCAAAAGAATAAAGCGGTTTGAAACTATGGAGGTCTATCCATATCAACTTTTTTGAATACGGGTGGTCCTGATCGCGTGGAACCATTTCCAGAAGTAAAGCATTCCTTAGCTCCCACCGATCGTTTGCAAAAGAAAGGCCCGAAGGTCCGTAATAACCCTTGTTTTTATAGGGATAACCAAGCACCCGAGTGTTAACGGGCGCCAAAAGAGGTCGTTTCGTAATACACTTCCACTTGTATTGAACCGGTAAACCGGAAAACGAAAAAAGATCGTCGAAGCTAAAATCTGTGCCTGCTACGGCACTCGCGCGCTGATTTTGGGTAATCTTTCGAACACGGCGAACCTCTCGCGAATAAATCCAAGTATCTTCAGGTTTTGCCAAGTCCAGCGGTCCGTACGAACTAGCGTACCTATATGTAAGAGTTTTTGTTCCTCGAGCCTCAGCAGGCTCAGCCAATTCAAAACCTACTACCACAGCACGCGTTTCCCGAGGAAAAACATCTCCATTGTTCTTTTCAAATTGCGGCTCAGGTCGGTACTTAAGTTGCCAAGCAGTAGTCGTGCCTCGATAGCCAACAGGTCTGAGCTCCCCTCTGTCCCAATAGGTGTACTGAAAAGTCGCCCTAGCACCAAAGCCTTGCCAACGATGAACGAAGTTCCATATATTCTTGATTCCCGCGTCACTATCCTCGTCGCAGCTTACGGAGTTCGCTGGAAACGGCTGCCCTGCTCGAAAGTCTCTCAACGTACCATCGTCCCCGAGCCTAACCTGATTGGAAAATGCTTTGGTGGCGTTCTTGTAAACTTCCGGTGGGGTGTAATCCCGAAATTCTGGTCCGATTTCAAGTTTCATTCCGGGGAAGAAAAAAAAATTCCTATGTGCCCAAAACTCGGTGGGAAGAAAATCTTTCAGCATGTCTACTGAATCAAATCCAACAAAACTACCTTCAACTAATCGGGACTCGGAGGTGGCTCCCTCCGAATCTGCTGAGGCCTCAAAAGAAAACATCAAAACCACAAAAAACAAGAAAGTGGCAATCCTGTATTCCGTTCTCATATTCAACCAAGACAAGGAACTATCCATTTTCGTTATTCATTGAGCTCATGCTGTTGATTGATCCTGCTCTGA
>CAYOGP010000179.1:0-4689 GCA_964403555.1 uncultured Spirochaetales bacterium
GATCTCGGTGTTGAGATCGGAGATGTTATCTCGATAGAGACATCCGCCGGTAGTTTGGAAGTATCAGTCTATCCAAGGGGAGGCATTCGTGACGACGTCGTAGCCGTCCCGATTGGACAGGGCCACACCGAAGGACACTGGGCATCAAAGACCTGCGATGGAATGCCAGGTCAGGTACGTGGAGTTAATGTTATCGATGCTCTGTCACCCGGAGTGGACGAAAAAGGCGGTAGGGCTTGGCTCACCGATCACGCTTCGCTTGCAGCAACTGGCAAGACGCGGCGACTCCCTATGCTTCAGTGGAGTGACAACAAGAGAGGCAGACAACTAGGAGAAGTGGTTAGTCTCGCGGCCCTGGCAAGTGCTGCACACGGCGACCATGGTGAAGACCATGGAGGTCATGGAGCTAAAGCGGACAGCCATTCCTCTAGCGGAGGTCACCATGAGATTCATGAGCCTTACGATGCTGGAGACGACGCGGTAGACGATAGCCCCTACAGATGGGGGATGACGGTCGATTTGGACAAATGTGATGGGTGCAGTGCGTGCATCCAGGCTTGCTATGTAGAAAACAATATTCCTGTTGTGGGAGAAGTCGAAACACTCAGGGTTCGTCAAATGCCATGGCTTCGCCTCAACCGGTTCGTTGGGGAAGGACAAGCGGACTTGCCTCTAGGGCGCACTCATCCCCAAGCCAATGGGGAAAAATTAGGGGATACGGACGTACGTAATGTACCTATGTTCTGTCAGCAGTGTGGGTCTGCTCCTTGTGAGCCTGTCTGCCCGGTGATTGCAACCTATACCAATGAAGAAGGTTTGAATGCGATGGTTTACAACCGATGCATTGGAACTCGCTACTGCGCCAACAACTGTCCCTACAAGGTAAGGCGGTTCAACTTTTACGATAATCAATTGACCAAATGGCCTGAGCCAATGCACCTTATGCTGAATCCAGATGTTACTGTGCGTGGTCAGGGAGTCATGGAGAAATGCACTTTCTGTGTTCAGAGGATTCAAGCTGCCCGACAGACAGCGAAAGATGAAGATCGACTCATCGCAGAGGGAGATGTGCAGACTGCTTGTCAGAGGGCCTGTGGTTCAGATGCCATTGGTTTCGGCAACGTTCGAGATCACGAGAGCGCGTTCTACAAAAAATTTACAGACAAGAAACGCGGTTACCATGCTCTGCATGTGCTCAACACTCGTCCCGCTGTAACGTATCTCTCAAAGGTGATTCGCGGCAAGGTGGAGGCATAGACCCATGACGCCGCCACCAGCCACTCCTATCGCAAATCCTGCGCCCCTTTCGCCGGAGCAAGACTCGAAGATCAATCGAGATATCTTGGCCGTGATGACTAAGCCCACTTTGGGCTATTGGATGTGCTTGGGGACGGCTTTGTTCCTAATGCACCTTGCCGGTGCGATTTGGGTTTACCAGGTTTATATTGGTCTCGGAATAGGCGGATACACACACCCACTGTTTTGGGGTGCCTACATTGTCACCTTCGTGTTCTGGGTCGGTATTGCGCATGCCGGAACACTGATATCCGCGATCCTCTACTTGTTTCGCGCGAAGTGGCGTAATGCCATTAACAGGGGCGCTGAGGCTATGACTGTTTTTGCGGTTCTGACCGCAGCGCAGTTCCTCGGTATACATGTTGGACGAATGTGGAAGTCGTACTTCATTCTCCCCTACCCTAATCAACGAGGCCTTTGGGTAAACTTCAAAAGCCCGCTCATGTGGGACACGTTTGCGATTTCTACATACGCGACGATTTCCATAGTATTCTTTTACATCGGATTAATTCCCGATCTAGCAATCGCGCGCGACCGAGCTAAGGGTTGGCGTAAGTTTTTATATACAGCGATGGCACTTGGATGGCAGGGAACGTCAATACAGTGGAAATCGCACTCCCGATCGGTTCTCCATCTTTCGGGGTTGGCTACTCCTTTGGTTTTGTCGGTCCACAGCGTAGTCTCCTGGGACTTCGCTGCGTCGATTGTCCCAGGATGGCACGCGACGATTTTCGCTCCGTATTTTGTTGCAGGCGCAATCTTCTCGGGCTTTGCGATGGTCTTGACAGTGCTGATCCCGGTTCGAAGGATTTATGGCCTAGAGGCCTATATCACCAACTACCATTTTGACAATATGTGCAGGTTCATCCTCCTCACGTCAATTATTGTCTCCTATGCGTACGCAACCGAATACTTTATTGCTTGGTACAGTGGCGTAGAGTTTGAAACGACTTCGTTTTATCTCCGGGCATTCGGTCCGTATTGGATATCAACGTGGATTATGATCATCTGTAACGGGGTCATACCTCAGATCTTTTGGTCTAAACGCGCTAGAACCCACGTTCCGACTATATTTGTAGTCGCGACTTTCATAAATATTGGTATGTGGTTTGAGCGGTACGTAATAATTATTACGGGCCTATCGAGGGAGTACGACCCAGCCGTTTGGGGTATCTATACTCCGTCATTTGCCGAACTTGGAATAGTTGCAGGTAGCTTCGGCTTCTTCTGCACTCTCTTTTTGATTTTCCTTAAGTTATTTCCAGTGATTGCCATCGCGGAGGTGAAGGAACTCGCCATCCACGAAAAGGCACACGCAGGAGTGCGCTGATGCCGTCAATACTCGGTATCTATGATCAACCCGATCCGCTGGTGGATGTCATCAAGCGACTAAAAAATCGTGGTTTTGACAACCTTGAAGTCTACTCTCCGGCACCGTTTGCAGAGATTGACGACGCGGTAATTGAGAAGCCGAGTGGGGTCCGCATTTGGACGCTAATAGGTGGTCTCGTAGGGGCGTTCACGGGCTTTTTTATAACGATTTGGATGTCTAATGACTGGCCAATCATGATAGGTGGCAAGCCGATGTCTTCGATTCCGCCTTACGTCATAATTTCCTTTGAACTAACCGTTCTATTTGGCGGTCTTATGACCTTGTTCGGGTTTCTTAAAGTAGGAAAACTGCCTTACGGTAAGTTCGGTGTACATGACAAAGCCTACAGTTCTCGCTTCTCCTCCGAGGAGTTTGGCCTTGTAGTGGATTGCGAAGACCGTGATGTAGCGGAAGTAGACGCACTTCTTCGTGCGCATGCGGCCAAGGAGGTGAGCCTTGTTGAGGCATAAACCCAATTGGCTGGTGGCGATTTGCATGTTCCTTCTCCTCGGACTTACGGGTTGTTGGGAACAATGGTCGGAGACTTGGTTTCCTCAGATGAAGTGGCAGAAGGTGGTGCAGGGCTTTGAAGAGGCGACCCTTCATGGTAAGAGGGTAGAGTTCCTACCCCCCGAAGGTTCTGTGCCGATCGACGGTGGTGAAGCGCAAGTTAATCGACTGGACCTCGCAAAGGCAGATGCTCTCGTTAACCCTCGCGATCCTGGAGATTTCAGGTCGGTTGCGAATGGAGCGGAGCAATACGCGATTTACTGTGAGGTTTGTCATGGTACCACCGGCATGGGTGATGGCCCGGTAAGCATGACCGGAAGTAAGGCCGGGCCTTTTGCAGGAGTTTTCCCCCTTGTTGGTATCACCAGGGGACGCAGCGACGGTTACATCTACCTGACTATCCGAAACGGAGGAATTCGCATGCCTCATTACAATCGGATTCCGCAGATGGATCGATGGGATATTGTTAACTATGTACGGTTTCTTGATAAAAAGGGAGGTAAGCCGTGAGCGCGGCCGCGTCTGTTACTGAGCGAGCCCAGCCACGGGCGCTTCCTAGGACTCCTACTTTAATAGCCGCGGCGTTGGCGCTTACCGGCATCGCAACGTTTTTTTATGGGTTGTCCACTGATGCAGAGACGACGTGGCGCGCGTTCCATGTGAACTATCTTTATTTTGGTGGCGTGGCACAGGGAGGCATCGTCTTTTCCGCTGCGATGGTGATCATTGGCGCACGCTGGGCAGGTCCACTTCAGCGAATCTCGGAAGCTCTTGGCGCCTGGGTGCCCGTTACGTTTTTGCTCGGCATCGCAAGTATCGCTGGAGGTAGCCATATCTATCCATGGATAGACCATCCGATCGAGATGAAAGCTGCTTGGTTAAATCCTACTAGAATGTATGTAATGGATCTGGCGGTCTTGGGTGTTCTTGCGCTTTTAACGATTACGTGGTTGAAGACGAGAGCACGGACGACCTTGCGGGGCATCGAGGGGCAAGGTGCCGTAAAAGGATTGATCGAAGGCTGGACTAAGAACTGGCGCGGGGATAGCGAGGAGGAAGAGGCACAAAGCCAGAGGCTCAAGGTGCTAGCTCCCGTAATCTGTATTGTATATGCCGCGGGTTGGAGCCTCATTGCTTTTGATCAAATGATGTCGCTCGAGCCAATGTGGTTCTCAAATCTCTTTGGCGCGTTTTTTGCGTGGGGTGGTTTTCTTTGCGCGGTCACATTCACAACGATGCTTGCAGTTCTTCACAGAAACTACCCTGGTCTTGAAGGTGAGGTAAGTCAGGCTCGGCTACACGATCTTGGAAAAATGATTTATGCCTTTTCAATTTTCTGGATGTATCTCTTCTTCGCTCAATACCTAGTGATTTGGTACGGCAACCTTCCGGAAGAGACTATGTGGTTCCAGCACCGGCTTGGGACCGAGTTCCTTCAGTCTACGTGGTACTTCGAAGGATGGTGGGATCGAATTCAGGAGCCCTATGTCCGTTTAACGCTACTGGCTTGG
>CAYOGP010000180.1:0-4652 GCA_964403555.1 uncultured Spirochaetales bacterium
GGCGTCACACTTATCCCGAAACCCATTCAAAAACCGCCACCAATCTGGGTGTCTGGTCGGAGCGATGGGGCTATGAAACGAACAGCCCGTTTCGCACAAGGATGGATACCATACATGTATACGCCAGAAATGCTCCAAAAAAGCGTCGACAAGATTACAGGATATAGTGAGGGTAGAGACTCCCCCGTTAACCCTGGAATTTATTTATTTTTTGCCGTTCACGAAGATCCCAAACGAGCTCTAAAGATGTGCTCAGAAAAATTATCCACACAATACAATCAAGACTTTTCTACATTGGTAGGAAAATACGCACTAAGTGGAACGCCCGATCAATGCATCGCCCGGCTTAACGAATATGTCGAATCGGGCGCTAAAACTGTAATTCTTAGTTCAGCATGTCCTGCAGACTACGTGGAGGAAAACCAGAGGCTCTTAGCCAAAACGGTTCTCCCGGCGTTCACTAATTAGAGATACAACTTATGTGCTTGTAAATGACCTTTGATCAACGGAATAGAAAGCTGTTGTCCAACAAATTAATGATTTGCGATAAACATCAAAGACTAATACTGATCGCAATTATATCGGTCTTCTTTTTTGCTTCCGGTTGCTCGAAAGACTCTAGCGATCTGAATGAAATCGAGCAGAGAATCTTAATGACTCTCTCACTACAATCGCTGCAGAACACGACGGAATCTTCTTCGAACTCTTACGCAAATCGAGAAGATGCGGCTGCTTTCGGACATTTACTTTTCTTTGACCCGGCATTGTCTTCAACTGGTTCAATCTCTTGCTCAAGTTGTCATGATCGAAATTTGTTTTTTTCAGACGGTCTAAAGCAATCAAAGGGGATAGGTGTGCTCAAACGCAATGCTCCCACTTTGATCGGCTCTGCATATTCATCTTGGCTATTCTGGGATGGACGACGCGACAGTTTATGGGCTCAAGCTCTTTCTCCAATTGAGGCAAAGAACGAAATGGGGTTAAGTCGTGTCGAGTTACTTAAAGTTATAAACGACGATGACACGTATAGAGAGTTGTACAATCGAATATTTGGAAACTTGCCATCACTCGAAGGCATTCCCGAAAAGGCTAGCCCTATCGGAGATCTGGAAAATCGGCAGGCTTGGGAAACCATTTTACCAATTCGCCAAAGGCAAATCAGTCTAGCTTTCGCAAATATTGGAAAGAGCTTGGAGGCATACCAAAGGAAACTTCTCCCTGGTGAAGGACGTTTTGATCTGGCGATGCGATTGATTAATGAAGGGCAGTCGAATCGGGGAAGGCGATTATTAACGAGTGATGAGTGGGAAGGCGCGAAACTATTTGTCAATCCGGGTAAAACTTTATGCCTGCGATGTCATAATGGACCCCTTCTCACCAACCAAAGTTTTCATCGTATCGGGATAAATCGCAAGACACCGCCCTACGATGGTGGTCGTTTTTCTGGGATCGATCTGGTTCTTCAAGATCCGTTCAATTGCTTTGGTCAATTTAGTGATGCTAAACCGGAGGAATGCACAGAATTGATGTTTTTAAAAAGACGACAGGTTGAAACTCAATATACCGCTTTTAAAACTCCCACATTAAGAGGGCTCTCAAAGACCGCCCCTTACATGCACGACGGCTCTATCGCAACTGTAGGGGAAGTGTTAGAGCATTACCGAAACCCACCGATAGCAAGTCCAGTAAAGCATGAGTTAATTCCCTTGGTCCTCACGGATAAAGAAATTCTACAACTTGAAACTTTCCTATTTTCCCTGGGAAGCAACATTTCCACAGAAGAGAAATGGCTTCAACCTCCAAAAAGAGAACGATTAAAGGCAGCAGCTACTGAGCCTCAAAATTTCTAGTTGCATTTAAAGGAAATAGGGAGAACGTAGTTTGAGATCTCGAGAACATCGCATTAATGTAAGCTCTGGAAGACCTCTTGAAGAAAAAGCCCACTACTCTCGCGCTAGTCGAGTGGGACGCTGGGTCTATCAATCCGGGACCACGGCAATTGATTTTAACGGCAACGTAAAAGGTGAAGGTGACATCGCACAGCAGATTGATTTTATCATGAATATTGCTGAAGAAAGTATGGGAATTGCTGAAGGCAGTATTGACGATGTAGTCAGAGCTCGAGTTTATGTCACCGACAACTCTCTCGTTGATGCGGCTGGTAAGGCGATCTCTCGATACTTTGACTCAGTTCGACCCACACTTAGTCTAATTCCAGTATCTAGATTAGCGCGACCCTCACAGTTAGTAGAAATAGAATTAGAGGCGGTAGACGAGGCACGAGACGATGCTCTTAAAATAAATTCGGACAATAGTGATTTAGGTCTTTACGGAGCCTCCGATGCAATAAAAGTAGGAAACCGAGTATTAGTAAGTGGAATCGGGATTAGTAGATTCATTTCCTGGGAAAATCAAATCCAGCAAATTCTTCAAAAAATTCGGGAACTAATAGAAAAATTGGGAGCATCCTGGGAGGATCTTGTTTACACAAAATTCTATCTATCCTCTTTCAAGAAGCACCATTTATTTAACAAAACTGTTGCTTCCTCGTTAGGAGCCATTAGGCCTGTGGGTACAACACTCGGAGTTTCTTTCCCGAAGGAATCCGGAGAAAAATGCATCATCGAAGCAGAAGCGATAATCGGCGCAAAGGAAACACGAGAAGATCGCGGAATTTCTCACGATGGACTGTTTTCGGCATGCGTGGCTGTTGAAAATCTAATCTTCCTAAGTATGCAAACCCCAACAAAAATGACGGGAAATGAGAACAGTTCTCACGATTGGTCCAGTCAAAATGACGAGTGTGTCAAGGCCATAGGAGAGACTTTGAAAATGGTTGATTCTGACCTTTCAGAGATAATTCTTCGAAGAATTTTCACACTGAATGAAGCTGTGATGAATCGGGAGTATGGAGCAGGACCATCTTGGTTCAAGGACTCTTTCCCGGTTGCGCTCGGGTGCCGTGTAAAAGAACTGGAGCATCCCGACTTTGCTGTCAGCGTAGAAGCTTTCGCAATTCGAAATGCCAATAAAACAATAAACTGGAGACGTGTACCGATGGCTCCAGTAAAAGAACAGGAGAGATAAACTCCAGTCCGAGGAAGCTTCGTACCCTACATGAGATCAAAACGAATTTGAAGCTAGCGAGCGCAACGAAGTAAGGGTTTAATTTTCTCACCGAATTCCTTTACACCTGGAACGTAATCAATCCACGCAAACATAAATCCATCCGCGCCCGTCTCTTCAGCTATAGAGTCAATCTTTTCTGCCACTGTTTTTGCTGAACCATGAATTACAGGATGGGCTCCGAAAGCAAGATTCCCTTCTTCCAATGTTCGAGACAACCCAGCCTGTAAAGCTGCACTGGTGCCCTCTGTATTGGAATCCATCGCCGCGCTAGCTAGCATGTTCTCGATCGCCGGGTGATCCGCGAGTTCTATTATCTCGCGTCCTCTTTTTTCGGCAATATCATCAGTCTCCCCCACAAGGAGATGAAAAAGTAAATAACTCCCATTTCTCTTAGTCCTCCCTGTGGTCATCTGGCTCCGAAGAGTTTCGATAACGGGCGGATTACCGATCATAAATCGGTAGTCAGCAAAGTTTTCGCAAAAAGAGATACCTTTAGGAGACTGTCCGGCGCTGACTATGGGCACATGACTCTTTGGTGTAGGAAAGCACTGACAGTCCTTTAGGTCGAAATATTTACTTTGAAAGTGAACTTCTCCTTGATCCCAAAGAGCCCGAAGAATCCGAACATAATCTTCTGCAAAAGCATACCTCTCGTCGTAGTATTCATCCCCAGGCCAGAGGCCCATCTGGTCATATTCCGGCTTGTTCCAGCCTGTAATTAGGTTAACGCCGCAGCGTCCCCCTCCGATTTCAGACAACGTGGCAACAAGTCTCGCGGTAACAGCCGGATGTAGAGCCAACATAGAGGCCGTAGGGAGCATCGTGATTCGATCCGTAATTGCCGCAAGAGCAGAGGACAGTGAAAAGGCGTCTAGACAAGCATCCCAACAACCGGTCTCCCCGCCAAAACCGCGAAACTTCATCATTGGAAGGACGAAATTAAGGCCTTGTCGCTCGGCTTCCAGGGTAATCGCCATATTGTGCTCGTAGGTGGGTGCGTAAGGCTCACACGCCTTAGACATCATGTACCCATTGCTTCCATTTGGAAGAAATACTCCAAATTGGGTCATAAGCGCTTTCCTCTTGTTTCGCTTCTACTCGCCTCTGTTGACTATCATATCTTCAAGGTACCGGGCGAGGTACTTCAAAACGGCGCCGGGTATGATTACTAGAGGAAACCTGGTTTCGCACAACAATCCGGAATGGCGCCCCGGGCAGGACTCGAACCTGCGACCCGCTGCTTAGAAGGCAGCCGCTCTATCCAGCTGAGCTACCGGGGCGAATCCTGAAAAGCCTTGCATAGAGAGGACTCACTTTACCTAAGAAACCCTCGCTTGGAACCTGACCCTCCTCCCATCCAGCAATTCAGGCAATTATAAGTAACCAAACCGCTTCAAAGCTTTCGTGGGAGTCTCCAGCCTGTTAGCTTGGGAATCTCACCTGCGGTGGGTGTAGCTCAGTTGGTTAGAGCGCCAGGTTGTGGTCCTGGAAGTCGGGGGTTCGAATCCCCTCATCCACCCCAG
>CAYOGP010000181.1:0-4638 GCA_964403555.1 uncultured Spirochaetales bacterium
GCCAGAGTAAGCTCCTTGCCAGCAACGAATGGACTAGTCTTTAGAGCGTCCTCCATACCAGAAAGATAAGTGATATAAGCCTTTTCGGATTCATTCCAAACGTCCTGAGTCATCTCTCCAAATACTGCCATGAAATATTTTTGAGTTTGATTTGCGAAAACTAAGCTCACGTCCAGGAAGCTGTCTATTCGAGAAGTAGAATAGGGGTCTGTTCCGTAGAGAGAGGTCGGTTTTTCTCCCATCCTAGCGACCGCTCTCATAATGCTATTAGACTCAAATATTCCTATAGATCCATCAGGGCTAAAGGCTGCCGGAACGGTCCCGAAGGGATGGGCTTTCAAAAATCCTTCAGTCTTGTATAGGGTACCCTTAAATCCAACTCGGCTTTGCCGAGCATCGAGCCTGTCCACTTTCATTTCGCTCGTGGTAAGGGGCCTAGCATCAAAGTCCCATAGCCATTTTGCTAGCTCTTTGACGGACGAACCTCTAGTTTCAATTCCAAGATTACATAAGCGTGCAACGATATTTGCTTTGAAAATACGGGGATTAGGTGTGTAGGAAAAAATTCTAAGTACGCCTTCTGACGTTTCTTTGCTCACTGCTACCTCGATTAAGGTTAAGAGTTGCCTCACAGAGAAGAATAGGTCTCGAAAGGTTTCTCGCCCTGTGTCACGACAATTTAACTGCTTGAGAATTGATGATTTCACCGTGAGAATGCTATTATTTACACCTGGTCGAGGATAGCTAGTAGTGTTTGAATCAATAATTGATAACTACTTTATGACCACCCGGGAATCCGAATTCCAGGGATATCTCCCCTACACGATCGTTATAGGGGCTATTTTGATTTGGTTTATTGGTGGGATCGTTCGAGACGCTTTAAGGGATCTGACACGAGTTCGCCGTCGTCGTAGGCTACGCCTCGTGGTTCGCGAAAGGCTGGTTCGAAGTAGCTATATTGCTCATTACATCGGAGAAATTGGACCGTGCGTCGGGTCTCCGCTGCGTCCAAGGTGGGAGTCTTGGATGGTATCCTTGGAAGAGAAGGGTTCATTTTGGCCGACCTTCCTTGGGCTAGAAAGGGGCGCCTCGACCTTTGAAAGCGTGGATCGGCACGTTATTCGAGCACGAACGAATTTGAAAGTTGTTACATATCCTCAAGTTTCAGCCTAAAAGAATAGAGGCTCATTGTTTAGAGCCTGTTAAAATTTAATCGGAAATTTAAAAGATTTTAGATGGGAGGAGCCAATGGACCTTGGAGTAGTAAGTTTTAATACCGAGTACATGATTCGTGCTGACGATTTGGCAAAGGCCTGTGAGGAACGTGGTTTTGAGTCACTTTGGTTTCCGGAACACACGCATATTCCTGCGAGTCGCGAAACTCCTTTTCCCGGGGGTGGTGATCTTCCCAAACAGTATTCTCATATGTCGGACCCATTTGTTAGTTGTGCCTCAGCTGCTGCAGTTACAGAGACCCTAAAACTTGGGACCGGAATTTGTCTGGTCATACAACACGATCCAATCGTACTGGCAAAAACAGTTTCTACACTAGACCGTCTCTCCGATGGAAGGTTTCTTTTCGGAATTGGAGCTGGGTGGAACGCGGAAGAGATGGAGCATCATGGAACGCCTTTCGAAAAACGATGGAAAGTCCTTGAGGAGAGGTTGGAGGCGATGAAGCTCCTATGGACGGAAGAAGAGGCAACCTACCACGGAGATTTTGTAAACTTTGATCGGGTGTGGAGTTATCCGAAGCCCGTTCAGCGCCCGTACCCCCCTATAATATTAGGAACCTTCGGCTCTCATTGGGGAAGACAACGCGTAGCAGATTATTGCGATGGCTGGATCCCGGTTGGAGCTTTCCACGGGGATCAGTTGAAAGATCATGTATTGGACCTTAATAAAAGGTTGGAAGAAAATGGCAGATCACCTGGGTCCGTCGAGCTTTCAATGTTTGACGTGATGGAAACCCCGGAGGAGAATCTCTTACGTTTTCGAGATATGGGATGCTTCAAGCGCGCAATTACCGCGATTCCAATCGCTGATAGGGACACGGTATTGCCTTTCTTAGATCGCTATGCAGAAATAGCTGAAAAACTCTAAGCGAATCAATATTTAGATTGGAGGACTAAGATGAAGTTGTACGACTTTGTAATGGCGCCGAACTCTCGACGGGTTCGTATCTTTATTGCTGAAAAAAATATTGAAGTGCCGGTAGAACAGGTTGACCTTCTTTCTGGAGAAAACCTGGAAGAGAAGTACAGAGAGAAAAATCAGTTCTGTCTCGTACCAACGCTTGAGCTCGATGATGGCACGTGTATTGATGAAGCCCCGGCGATCTGTTCGTATCTTGAGAGCTGTTATCCGGAGCCACGTTTGCTTGGAACGACTCCCTTGGAAATTGCACACGTGCAATCGTGGGATAGGCACATGGAAAATCAAGGGCTCGCGTGTGTTGGGGAAATGTTTCGAAACGGTTTTGCGGGTTTCAAGAATCGTTCTCTCCCTGGCCGAGATGGAGATACGGCAATACCGGCCTTAATTGAAAGGGGAAGACGTGGCGTAGAATTCTTCTATGAACATCTTGAGTCCAGGCTTCAGCAATCAAAGTACATCGCTGGCGATACTTACAGCCTTGCGGACATCACTGCATTTTGTGCAATTGAATTTGCCACTACACTCAAGATGCCAACGCCCGAAGGAAATACTAAGAGTCGTTCGTGGTACGATAGCGTGGCTCAGCGGCCGGCGACTAAAGCGTAGTGATTTATGTCGGTATTTACTCTCTACCACACCGTCACTTCGCCATACGCTCGTATTGTCCTTGCTGTCGTACATGAAAAAAATCTTTCGAACAAGGTTAGTTTGGTCGAGGCGCAGACTCGGGTTAAAGGAAGTTCGTACTACGAAATAAATCCTTCGGGTCGGGTTCCGTACCTCGTGCGTGAATCAGACGGAATGGATTACGAAGATTCCTCACTCATTGTCGAGATATTAGATAAGGAATCCGGCTCCAAACAGTTTGGGTACTCGGAAGGAGAAGTTGGCATTACAGAGCGTCGTGCGGAGGCTCAAGCGCGAAGTTTGCTTGATGGTTTGGCGGTTTGGGCAAGAGAAAGCAGACGCCCGGGGGCTGAGCAAAGTGAGACAATTATTTCACATGAGCGTGCTCGTGCGACCAGGATGACTAGGTTTTTTGAGGGAGAAATAAAAGAACCTCCCTATAACAAGAAATCATTAAATATTGTGCAGTTGACGCTCTTTGTCGCTCTGGACCTCGAGCGTAGGCCCTTTGGGTTCGATTGGCGCACCGGGTGTCCTAGACTCTCCGAATGGAAGGACCGAATGGCCGGTCGCCCATCGATTCGTGCCATCTGTCTATGACTCGTTACTTAGGTCCAAGATAAGCAGTACACTTGATTTCGAACTCAAGTCCGGGAGTAGATAGTGCAGTGACTCCGACACCGGTCCAGGTTGGGTATCGATTTTTGAAGTAACGCTCTTTGATATCGATAACGAGCTGAAGATCTCGCATATCGGTTTGATAAGTTACCATTTCGACAATGTCATCAAAGGTTGCAGAAGCTTCTTCGAGAACGGTTTTCACGTTCTCGAACGCTTGCGTGATTTGAGCTTCTTTCCCCAAGACAACGTTCATGTCAGCATCTCTCCCTACTTGGCCGGCAATAAAAAGCATGTCACCAGCTCGGACAGCAGGGGAGTAATGGAAGCGTTCGTTAATGACTTTCATCGAATTAGGAACAATATCTATTCTGCTCATTTTTAACTCCTTCGTAAAGCTCAACCTATTTTTGCAAGATTTTTAGATTTTGAGAAGTATATTGTCTTTCAGCTGAAATATTTGCGAAACTTGTCGATTCGGAGGTCTAAAAAATGGATATAGGCATAATCACCTTTGCCACGGACCGTTCCATAGCACCTGATGTGCTTGGGGCGGCTTGTGAGGAACGCGGTTTTGAATCACTATGGTTCGCGGAACATACGCATATTCCGACGAGCAGAAAGACTCCTTTCCTAGTTGGGGGAGATCTTCCTGAAATGTACTGGCGCACGGTGGACCAGTTTGTAGCGATGACTGCAGCAGCTGCCGTAACTACAAAACTTAAAATTGGCAGCGGCGTAGCTTTAGTAACTGAGCATGATCCAATTAATCTAGCGAAGCGTGTAGCTTCTCTTGATCGTTTGAGTGAGGGGCGTCTTCTTTTCGGTATTGGTGCTGGATGGAACGTCGAAGAGATGGAAGATCACGGTGTAGCGTTTAAAGATAGATGGAAGGTGACACGAGAACGCGTCTTAGCAATGAGAACGATCTGGACAGAAGATGAACCGGAGTATCATGGAGAATTTGTAGACTTCCCTGCCATGTGGTCTTGGCCAAAGCCTGTCCAAAGAGGAGGTCCCCCGATCCTCATGGGTGCCTTCTCTAAATGGGTCCCGAAGCGTATTGCAGAGTACTGCGATGGATGGATGCCAATTGATGGAGCATCAGATATTGCTTCCGGTATAAAAGAGATTAAGAGTGCCATGAGAGAGGTTGGCCGTGAAGACGATTCTTTGGACGTCACTATGCTTGCGGCGGCATCTCCCGACAGAGGGCCGGATCTTGACCGCTTGAAG
>CAYOGP010000182.1:0-4590 GCA_964403555.1 uncultured Spirochaetales bacterium
GCTAATTGCCTGACCAAGGAGATGGTAGCCACCTCCGTGATAGGTTGATCCGTGAACGAAAATAAGAACATTGGGCGAAGTCGAGGGATAAATTCGATAGGGAAGTTTGATTCCATCTCGCGCTTCGTATCGAACCAAGGCTGGCATGGGGGGCAGGGGTACCCTCATCAAGGACTCCAGGCCGAACACATCCTCAGCTTCTCCAGCGAAGGGAGCTTTGGTGTTTATCAAGATCAATGCGAGCAGAGCTGTGAGCCCAATGAGAGCAGCTGTGGCACTTAAGATTCGAAGTACTATAAACCTCATTCCAGAATTGTCTCATGCTTGAACTCTTAAGGGTTGTTGTATGGGTTAGTATTACGGGTCAGGCGGGCCCTTAGCTCAGTGGTTAGAGCAACCGGCTCATAACCGGACGGTCCCTGGTTCGAACCCAGGAGGGCCCACCAAAGTAGATTAACGAGGCATATTGTAGTTTCGCTAACCGGCTAAAAGACTGAGTCGATTTTCCAACTAAAAGAAGTGAAGACAGACCTTTACTAAGGTGTGTTTAAGAAGCAAAGGTGGAGTATGGTCCGCTCCCGAGGCTACTTTTGACTGATTTTGAACGAGTAACGAACAGAGAGTTTTTGGGAAATAATCGCTTTAAGTTGGGGCTTTTTTCCTTCAACCGAGATGGGGGACTCACAAATACTTTGGCGCCCGAACGGTGGGACGCACGGTGGGAAAATCAGGTTGCCTTGGCTCAAGCTGGAGAAGAAGCTGGGATAGAGTTCTTACTGCCACTCGCTGGTTGGCGGGGTATCAATGGGAGAGCCGAAGGAGACGGCGATTTTTATGAATCGTTGACGTGGGCTGCGGGTCTTCTTGCAAAGACGCAAAAGCTTCACGTATTTTCCACCATCCATGTTCATTTTCTTAATCCTATATTCGCTGCCAAGCAGGCGGTAACTTGTGATCACATTGGTTCCGGTCGTCTTGGTCTTAACCTAGTTGCGGGATACAACAAAGATGAGTTTTCGATGTTTGGAGTCAACTATCAAGGGCACGAAGACCGCTATGCTTATTTAGAGGAGTGGTTGACTATCGTTCGACAAATTTGGACGAACCGTGATCCATTCAATTTTGATGGCTCCCATTTTAACCTAAGTAATGTTTGGGGGGGACCGAAGCCTTTAGGCTCTGACCGTCCGATCCTCGTGAGTGCCGGTTCCTCAGAAACTGGTAGAAATTTCGCGCTGAAATATTCTGACGCGTTATTCATGTTTATTGCTGATATAAATACATTGGAAGAAGAGGTACGTTCGATTCGAAAAGCGATGGGGAATCGCAAAATAAAAATTTATGCAAGCGGTCACGTGTTTTGCAAAAAGACTGCGCGCGAAACAGAAGATTATTATCACTATCTTATCCACGAAAAGGGAGACTGGGACGCGGGTCATTATTTGCTCAAGGCCTATGAAGAGATTAAGTCTGCGCCTACCGAAGTTCTGCATGCCCCAGCATTTATCGAACGTCTTATGAGTGGTCACGGTACCTTTCCTGTAATTGGAGATCCCGACGAAGTTGTCGCAGTATGGAAACGAATCTCAGATGCTGGAATCGATGGAATGGCTTTCGCCCTACCCAACTATATGAATGATTTTAAAATAATTCAGGATGAAGTATTGCCTCGTTTAGAAAATCTCGGTCTACGAGAAAAGCGCTTTTCCTGATTAGATAAATGAAGAGTTTAGGTAGCATTCAAGATAGTAAAGTGATCGTTGTCGCCACTCGTGTCTGCATTTAGACGAAGAAAACGGTTGTGAGAAGACAGAAAACCTTCAAATAAAGAGGCCTCACACTCGAATACAACCTTATGTGGTAGTTCAGGAAATAGCTTGCGGTTAGTTCTTTCTATGTATCGTCTTTCTGAGTCCACCACGAGGTCTCCACTGGCTTTAAAAAAAAGGTGAAGAAATTTTATAAATTCTTCCGGTGATCTACCGGTGATTTCCAAATTTTTCGACAAGTCGTGATAGTGCTGCATGCCAATCTGCTTTGCATTCAGAGTTCCAAGAATTCGAGCCTCTTCAGGTCCGAACTGATCGACGAGAATTGGTAGAGCATTCCTCACAAACTCCATGGAATAATTTCTGTAAGCTTTTGCCTTACGTTGTTCAGGCCAGGTTTCGCTATCTAGGGCAGGAAGATTTTTGTGATCTATTTGCGGGCACGTAAGATCGAAGCGAAATTGAAGTCTTTGATCTTTTGCTAATGGTTGCTCGAATTCTCGATAGAAACCCTCAAGGCCTGGGAAACCATCAACAGTAGTACCCGTGCATACGAAACCTAACTTTGGATTATTTAGCGTAACGCCATTTTGAGCGTGCCATCCATATAGCATTGCTCTATTGACTTCACTTGGGATTGCGCAGATAGCTGTCCCTGACCAAATCCAACGAGGTGGCGGGTAACGAATCCAGGCCTTCTCTGGCGATTCTTCAAGAAATTCAACTGATACGCCACCTAACTGGTTTGAGAAGTAATGGTACTTGGCACATGCCACTGCATCAGGTTCATTGTCTATTTCTAATTTGTTGAGGCCTATTAAAAACTTTTCTTCATGTTGATTTCGAAAAAGTGTGAAAACAAAATCTCTGGCCGGTGAGGAGCCTTTTCTGGAGATTATCGAGAGGACCAAGCCGGTTATCCATGAATGATAAACCCGTGCGACGGCTTCGATGCGATTTACCGAATCTCTGAGTTTCATAAAAAGTCGTGCTAATTACTGCCTCGAGCCTTGCATACCTGCTCACGAATCCAATCTGGCGTGATAGGCATCCTGTCTACAAGAACCTTAAAGGGAGAAAGTGCATCGGCTACAGCATTTGCAATTGCGGCGGGTGAATTAATACATCCTCCTTCGGCCATTCCTTTGTAGCCCCCTGGGATTTGTGGTGAAAGTGTCTCGAGATGATGCATCTCGATATCGGGGACATCATTAGCGGTAGGAAGTAGGTAGTCCGCAAGAGTTACACTTTGGGGCGTTCCATCTTCGCTATACACAACGTCTTCTAATAGAGCTTGTCCCAACCCTTGTACTACCGCTCCAAACGCCTGTCCATCTGCAATTAAGGGATTTACGATTGCCCCGCAGTCTTCTACGACGACGTAGCGGAGGATTTTTAAGGAACCGGTCTCGATGTCAATTTCTACTATGCCCGCATGGAGAGAGTCGGCAAATGTGCCAGGGTCCGGCGCCTGATAATTACGCTGTGATTCGAGTCCTGGTTCATCGTCGTCGGGTACTAAGTGCGACTGATGGTGGGCGATTCGTCCGGCTTCGGCGAGTGTCAGAGTTCGGTCGGCCATTCCTCGAACTCTCACCTCACCATTGTTAAATTCGAGGTCGTCAGGAGAGACCTCAAATTTCTTTGAAGCAATAGCAATCGCTTTGCTTTTTATGTCGGATATTGCCTTCGATATTGCGCCCGTCGCATAAATAAGGCTCCGACTTCCCCATGTACCCATACCGTATGGAGACATGGCGGTATCGCCAAATCTTATTGTTACTAGATCCATAGGTATTCCGAAATCATCCGCAACTACCTGTGCGAAGGTAGTCTCGTGTCCCTGTCCGTGACTATGAGTACCTACGAGAACCGTTACTCCTCCGTCAGGCTCTACCCTTACCAAGGCGGCCTCGTTGGAAAGAACAACGTCAATACCGCGAGTAGATGCAAATTCGGGCCCAAAGGCTGCATGCTCAACAGACGCTGCAAATCCTATCCCTCGATAAACTCCCTTTTCCCGCATTTCCTTCTGCTCTTTACGGAAAGCAGGTATGTCAACGAGTTCCTCAATTTTATCTAGGGATACGGCAGAGCTCCCACACTCATATGTAAAGCCGCTTATATTCTCGTAGGGATACTCGCGCACAATATTTTTTCTCCGAACCTCCAGGGGTTCCATATCGAGCTCACGTGCGACTTCATCCATTATCCTTTCCATCGAAATGCAAGCCTGAACTCGCCCGATCCCGCGATATGGTCCCAGCGGAGCCTTGTTAGTTACAACTGCGGAGATCTCTCTTTCATAGCAATCAATTTTGTATGGACCTGGCATGTAGGCTGCAGCCTGTCCAGCATCCATGCCGGCAGTTACAGGCCAGGGAGGATACGCTCCGTTGTTTGACTTCACGTCGGCTTTGATCGCCATGATCTGGCCGTTTTTCGATGCCGCAACTTGTAGTCTGTTGACTTGGTCCCTCCCATGTACGCCTACGAGAAGATCCTCATATCGATCGCTTGTCCACTTGACAGGTCGATCGAGAATTTTAGCTACGGCGACAACGCACAAATCTTCGGGATAGAGCACCATTTTTGCGCCAAATCCTCCACCTACATCAGGAGAAATGACTCGAATTTTAGATTCCGGTACACCAGTAAATTGGGAAAGACCGCTACGAAAAAGATGCGGGGCTTGCAGAGAGGCCCATACGGAGAGACTTCCATCGGTCCCCCATTCGGCAATTGTCGCTCGTGGTTCCATATATAGTGGAGCAGCGCGATGACAACGGAGGGTAAAGTCTAAGGTGCAATCGGCTTTTGC
>CAYOGP010000183.1:0-4577 GCA_964403555.1 uncultured Spirochaetales bacterium
CCTAGGCCGACAAAACCCCAATTGGAACAAAATCTAGGGTTTAATTATAAAATATCGTATGTAATTCGGTATCTTAGGAGAAACAATCGCCAATGAAAGAACGAGGCAGTGAGCCGTAAAATTCCAGAAATTATAGAAATTGACGAGGTTGCCGAATATCTGAGACAACTTCAGGACGAGATCTGTAACATTTTTGAGCGATTTGAGCCTTCGAGCCGTTTTTCGCGAAGGCCAGATAAGCTGCCGGACGGATCCCAATCAGCGCCACGAATTTTAACAGGCGGGGTTGTCTTTGAAAAAGCGGCTGTAAACTTCACGCACGGAAGGGGAGAGTCGCTCCCAGCCGCTGCGAGCTCCAGAAAGCCCGAAATAGCTGGTGCTCCATTTGAGGCTGTCTCACTTTCTCTGATTTCGCATCCGTTGAATCCCTATGTGCCTACTTCCCATATGAATCTTCGTTTCTTTATAGCCAGGCCACTCGATCTGCCGCCCGTTTGGTGGTTCGGGGGCGGATTCGACTTGACCCCCTATTACGGCTTCGAAGAAGACGCCATACACTGGCACCGCTGCGCACGAGACGCATGCTTGCCCCTTGGTGATTCTGCCTATTCTCGATTCAAAGACTGGTGTGACGAATATTTCTTTCTACCTCATCGAGAGGAAACAAGGGGCATTGGGGGACTCTTTTTCGACGATCTAACATCAGCAGGCTTCCCTAAAACTTTTGAATTCTTAAAAAACGTGGGACGCCACTTTTTACCCGCTTACATCCCAATTGTCGAAAAACATAAGGATAAACATTGGGGAGAACGAGAACGAAATTTTCAGCTCTTTCGGCGTGGTCGTTATGCCGAGTTCAATCTAGTGTACGACCGTGGCACTCTTTACGGACTGCAATCGGGAAGAAAAATCGAATCGGTTCTGTCATCTCTTCCTCCTCTAGTAAAGTGGGAATATAATTTTGAAATAGAAGATTTGTCACCCGAATCACGTCTTAAAGAATTTCTTGTACCACGCGAATGGTTAAATGAAGATTCCTAACAACAATGGCCAGCACTTTTCGCTGCTAACTAGACAATCGAGCTCGGGTAACTCTTGCCGCAATCAAAAGTAAAACCCCTGACACTAAAAGAATGTAAAGAACATCGACAACTACAAGCATTCCCCAAGTCCCAGCAGAAGTCGAGCGTACCAGCCTAACCGGGTGCAAGAGTGGGAGAAGCTCCGCAACCCAAAGCCACACACCGGAGAAACGATCTGACAAGGGGAAAAATACATCTGAAAACAGAAACATCGGAGTAAGAAATAAAGTGAAATAGAAACTGACAAATTCAATGCTGGGGACGGCAAGACAAAATGCAAAAGCCATCGATGCGAAGAGAAGTCCCGTTAAAGGAATAGCTATCACCGCGCCTATAATGCTCGAAGGCGGTACGTGACCAAGAAAAACCACGACAATTAGAAAACATCCACCATATATTGTCGCTCGTGTCACCGCCCACATCACCTCGCCAAGTAATATATCTTCGGGCTCGATGGGTGTAGTTAGCATTGCAGCATACGCTTTTTCGAAATGAAGGCGAACATAAGCGTTATACGTGCCCTCGTAACTCGCTCCGTTCATCGCTGCTACTACAATAAGTGCCGGCGCGAGGAATGAAACATAGCTTTCTACTCCCATCCCAGAGATATAATTACCGAGACCCACTCCGATGGCAGCCAAGTAAAAAAGAGGTTCGAAAAAGTTGGGTAATATATTTAGTTTCCACGTACGACGGTACAGAACAAAATTTCTACGCCAGACGGCTACAGAATATGGAAGACTCGGAAAATTCACTCTCCCTCACCCAAGACATTCCCTGTGATCGAGAGGAAAACATCTTCTAAGTTTGTCGGACGAGACCAAAAATTTTGAACCGTGTGGCCGAGGTCGTGATTAGCACTTATTAACCTCCTCAGTTCGTCTGCTTGGGGTGTGTAAAGCACTAGTTGCCCTCCCTGTCGTAGGTGAGTAGTTTCACTAAGAAGTCGCGACCAGGCGGGCGAAGTCGCATCGGTATCTGCCAGATCGATTTCCAAAGCTTGACTTTCTAGATGTTTGAAAATCAATTCTTCAGAAGATCCGGAGGAGACTATGTCACCGCGCGACATTACTACCAATTCATCACAGAGCCTTTGCGCTTCCTCCATGTAGTGGGTAGTCAGAAGAATCGTCGTACCACTTTCTTGTAAGGTACGAACGCAATCCCATAGCTCTCGTCTGATAGCAGGATCTAGGCCCGTTGTGGGTTCATCCAGAATTAACAATAACGGTTCATTAATTAATGACCGCGCTATAGCTAATCTCCTTTGGTAGCCACCTGAGAGGAATTTCACAGGAACATCCGCAACCCTCTCTAGGTCAAGAAGGTTTAATAGTTCGCCTATTCGAACCTTGAGATCCTCAGAGCCTAGTCGATGGTATCGGCCAAAAACTTCCAGGTTCTCTACCGCGCTCAGCTCATCAATCAATGCGTTTTCCTGAAGTGTCACGCCAATTTTACCGCGAACCCTACGGGGTGACTCAGACACGTTCTCACCGAATACAAAAACGGTTCCCTTGGTTGGCGGAATTAAACCGTAAATCAACTTCAAAGCCGTCGTTTTCCCGGCACCATTGGGCCCTAAAAGTCCAAGACAGGACCCACGAGATAGATTAAGACTAAAATTTTTTAACGCTTCCTTAGTACCAAAACGTTTCGTCACACCCACGCAATCAACAATTGAACTTGCTTCGGCCATATTTAATGAAGCTCGGGTCTCATAATCCATAACACCTATCTCTCAAGCCTCCCGATCCTCAGTGGACACCCAGGTGAATTTAAAGATAGTTTCAACTTCCGAGCTTAAGCTTCTGTGAACGGGACATGCATGGGCAGATCTCTCCAGAATAGTTCGTGCTTTTCCGTCCAAATCCTCGGGCAATTCAAAAATGATCTCTAAGGATTCAATTCTGCGATTCGGATGACCGGTCATTGTCTTAATAACGTGGGCTATCGAGCCTTTGAGATCCCAGCCATTTCGGCGAGCGACAATTCCCATTGTTGTTAAGACGCAACTCCCTAAGGCCGTTGCAAGAAGATCTGTTGGAGAAAATGTCTCGCCAAGACCCTCATTATCTTTTGGTGCATCGGTATCAATTGATGCACCAGAAGGGAGATGTAAAGCCGTTGTATGAAGGTCGCCTAGATAAGTGATGTCGATTTCCACCATAGGAGTTCGCCTTTCCGAGTCAGGTAGCCACTTTGTTACCTAAGTATTTTTTAACGGCTCATTTCAGTCGAACAAGAAAGTCTTAGAGAGTTTATTGCCGAACGTCTCGAAGCATCTTTTCGAGCTCCATACAATGCTTCTCTTCAGCTGCAATCATCTGTCGGGCGTACTCCTCCAGATAGACACTTGCTCCTTGAACCGTCTCTAAAAGTTTCGTATAGAGCGAAATGGAGAGCTTTTCGTGGTTCAAACTCTCAGATAACAGAGCTTCAGTATTATGCTTGTGCGTCTCGGCAATGGAGGCAACTTTAAGGCTCGGATGACCTCCAAGACCAGTCAATAATTCCCCCGCCGTCTGAGCATGGAGCAGGGATTCGGACGCCTGCCCCCTCATAAAGTCAACGATGGGAATTCGATTTGCACCGGCAACCATCAAGGCGTAGTGAGTATATCGGACTACACCGGACAGCTCATATTCCATAATTGAGATCAATATTTCGTTCGTTTGGTCGATGTCAAGTTCATGCACGCTCACAGAATAGCGGATGTACTTACATAAACCGTGAAAGCCTACAAGAGGGCGTGTTTCGTGCTTAAAAATGGCCTGATTTGGTGAACCTGGATGTAAGCCCGACTTCCAGATTCGGATCCGCCTGAGCGCCTCGATCGCGGACCCGCCGTCGAACCTAGCCATAGCAAAGGCAGCTTGATCCCCAGTGGTAAATATTTAGGCCGACAGTCCTGATTTTATTCTTCGGTGTACCAGGATCTTGTCCTCCTCCTCAAAACGAACTCGTATTTTCTCCGGACCGGCCACCGCCTGAACAACTCCAGTCCCCAACTTCAAATGGTCTATCCTGTCTCCAGGCAGGTATTCCTCACTCGTTCCATAAGATCGAATAGGCCTATCGAGATCTGCCTCTATGACGCTTTCAGCAACAGAAGCCGATCTTGCCCTAGGCGTCGATTTTACTTTCACAACACCTGCGCGAGGTTCCCAAGCCTGGTCAAAATCAGGCTCGTGAACAAGCCTCGGGCCTTCAGTATCAATTTCAAACCAAGGCTCGCCTCTAAGCTTCAGTGACAGATAGTACACGGGAATCCCACTCTCCTCAGTGAACTCAGCTGCAAGGCGCTCCAACTCCTTGATCCAGCGCGCGCCTTTTTGTGCTTCTCGCTTTCGACAAAGCTCCCAGTAACGAGGAGACGCGATAATTGCCACGGCTGGAGAATCAGGATCCGTGGAAATCGAGAAATTCTCCTCTACTTCGCTCCGAAAGTCCTCAATATTCGCACTAACAATCGCACTGGCCGCGAGCGCCTCG
>CAYOGP010000184.1:0-4549 GCA_964403555.1 uncultured Spirochaetales bacterium
CCCAGTTTCTTAGCTCCAAAACGGGCTCACCTCGATCGTATCGCGCGGTTAGAACGTCTTGCCCTGGCGCAATATTGTACCGAGGCCTAAGTCCTTTCGGCCTCTTGGTCCGAAATACCTCCGCAAGTTCCCTTGAGGAGCGAGAAAATGTGAATCGACCGCACACCAGAGCTACCGTAGCGCTAGATGGACAATTTAGAGACCTCAAAGCTCAATCTGCTTCAATTTCCAAAGACAATTTTGGGTGGAGCACTAATGGGTCTCGCCAACCTTGTTCCTGGTGCATCTGGAGGAACTATCTTGCTCGCTACCGGCCTCTACATCCCCTTCATAAAGGCTCTCGGCAATCTATCGTCATTTCGTTTCAAAGTCCGAGATTTTATTTTTCTCGGAGTTCTCTCTCTGGCAGCTATTGGAACTGTGCTCATCGCAGCCAACCCGATAAAACACGCCATCCTTGAGCAAACAATGCCAATGTACAGCGTATTTCTCGGCTTCACGTTGGGCGGACTTCCACTGATCTGGTCAGAAGTAAAACCAGCGAGTTCAACATTTTTTATTTCCCTCCTAATAGCTTTCGTACTTTCTACTAGTCTGATCCTCGGCTTGCCTTTCTCGCCCCCGGTTACTTCGGGCCCGTACCTTCTTTTCCTGGCAGGCCTGGTCGGAACTGCCGCAATGGTCCTTCCTGGACTTAGTGGCGGATACTTAGTTCTTCTCCTTGGACAGTACCTGCCCATCCTCTCAGCTATAGGTGAAGTAAGTGAAATTTTGATGACACCCGATTATCAGGTAATAGAGAAACTAATGGCTCCGTGTTTAACCTTACTCCCTGTAGGGCTTGGCGCACTTATCGGCATCGTGGCTGTTAGCAGGCTTTTAAAATTTACACTCGCTAAGAACCCACAGGCGAGCTTCGGTGTATTAGCAGGACTCGTACTGGGAGCAACGGTTAAACTCTGGCCATTCCAACGCGTTATAGAGACAGACAATACGGTTCTAACCTTTCAACATTATTTCCCAGAAGGGCTCGAAATATTTAGTGCCGTTTTGCTCGCATTAGGAGCATTTTTCCTCCCGCTGAGCATTTCCTTGTTGGACAAGAAAAAAAACCAGGCTGATACATAACGTCTTTAAGAGTTACTCTTTTTTCTACTTCGCTGCTCGGTATGCCTCATTAAATCCTTGATCTCTGTACGGGTTAACAACCTGCTTTGACCTGCAGAAAGAGAACCCAAGGCTAGAGGGCCCATTGCGATCCGAACCAAGCGATCAACCTTACAACCTACAAGTTCCATGCTTCTTCGAATTTGACGCTTTTTCCCATCTGTCAAGCGAAGTCGCACACGAGCCTTTCCCGGAACCAAAGAATTCAAATCTATACCTTCGATCACCATCGGTGCCGTATGTCCATCAGGAAACCTAAATCCCGTGGCAAATTGTTCACTTTCTTCCCGTCCAAAAAGACCCGTAATCCACACGTCGTATACTCGCTTAGTCTCGAGCGATGGGTGAAGCAATGCCTGAGCCGCATCGCCATCATTAGTCAAGAGAAGCAAGCCCTCCGAATCCTTATCTAACCTACCGACCGGAAAAAGCCGAGTTTCTTTCGCTGTTTGAGGGACAATATTTAACACCGTCTGACGATTCTTATCGTCTTTACAAGTACTCAAAACTCCACGCGGTTTATTAAGAAGCCAGTAGACACGTTTTTCTCGAGAAACTTCGATACCGTCAACACTAATTTTGTCGCTCTCGGGATCCGCCGATTCGCCCAGTTCTGCCACCTTATCGTTGATTTTAACCCGGCCTTGCTGAATGAGAATTTCCGCCTTTCTCCGAGAGGAAATTCCCATCTGTCCGAGTAGCCTTTGAAGTCTCAGTGAATTACTCAGTTGCAGGAGGCTTAATGGAGATCCAGAGGGGTCGGGTCGACCGAAGGTTCTTGGGATTCGTCAAATGTAATATTACCAGAACCTTTTTGTTCTTCTGTGATTTCTTCAAGGTCCTTTAAAGTTGGAAGATCTCTTAACGTCCTTAAGCCAAAAACTTCCAGGAACCTAGATGAGGTCGCATACTCCATCGGTCTCCCGAGTACTTCTCGATGTCCAGCTCCTTTAACAAGGCCTTTTTCTAGAAGACTCCGTACAACCGCACCTGCATCAACTCCACGAATGGCTTCAATCTCGCCTCTTGTTACCGGCTGCCTATAGGCGACTATCGACAACGTCTCAAGCGCAGCTTTCGAGAGTCGCAAAGGCCGTTCTGGCTGAAGTTGCTTCACATAGGGTGAGAATTCGGTTCTCGTGCGAATCTGATATCCGCCAGCAATAGTCCACAATTCAAAGCCACGTTGCTGCTCGTCATATTCTTTCCGTAGTACTTCAACAATCTCTTTCACTTTAGTAACTGTTACAGTGGGTACTATCGATGAAAGCCTAGTAGCGGTAACCGGCTTTGGCGATGCGATTATCAGTGCCTCTATAATTTTCTTAACTTGTTCCGGTTCCAAAGTAATCCTCCGTTCTTGACTCCAAGTTCCCGTCTACATCCATTCCGATATCTTTTCTTTCCAACTCTGAATATTGTCAACACCTTTACGCAGATGAATCTGTCCCTTAGGAGACCCTTTCTCATCGACTCCTTGATAGATACGAATAGCCTCTATACGTACAAGTTCTAGGACGGCCAAAAACATAGCCACAATAACAGCCCTCGAAAGAGGAGCACCGTTTCGAGTAAGAACACTTTCGAAATCAACGTTGCTAGAAATTTCCAAAACCTCCATTACGGAGACCATACAAGAATGGATGCTCACGTCCTCAAAAGTCACCTGATGAACACCCGTTGTTTCCATTGATCGATTGAGAACTCGTTGCAATTCAACGACAAGGGAAAGAGCATCTACTTCAAGTTCTTTCTCTACTTCGGGGGTAGTCGCAATCTCTTCAGGCCAGGCACGGTAAATATCTCTGCCCAGAACCGGACGTTCACCGAGCTCTTCCGCAACATCCTTAAATCGTTGATATTCTAACAACCTCGCGATCAACTCAGCTCTGGGATCGACTCCTTCGTCTTCGTCGTCGCTATCGGTTATCGGTAGAAGCATACGAGATTTTATCCAGGCCAACGTTGCGGCCATTACCAGATACTCGGCCGCGACCTCTAAGTTCAGATCCTCCATAAGTCCGAGTGTCTCTAGATACTGGTCAGCTATTAAAGCTATCGGTATCTCCGTAATCTCTACCTCGTTTTGCCTAATGAGGTGAAGGAGCAGATCCATTGGTCCCTCGAAACTTGGAAGCTTGATGGAGTAGTCCAAGCCGGCCTCTTCGAACTCTGAACTAGGGCCCACTGACGTTGCAGCAGTTTTTTCGTGAACTTCCATCAACCATCAACCTCCCAAGGACACATTGGATGAGCTTCCTGCGTTATGGGGGGATTCTGCTTCAGCCGATCAGGAGGTCAAATGCCCGGGAAGCACTAGATTTCCTAGAGGGTTTCGGAACCCTTCGGCGTGCCTATAATTCTAGCAACCGTTCTCGTATTTACAGGACCTTGGATCTCGCCATTGAGAAAAAGAACCCTCAAATGTTGTAAGGCCTGGCCCAGGCCAGCGCCCGAAAAGCCTAATTTTGAAAGATCTCCTGCTGTCACTGGCACTCTCAAGTTGCGGTCAACCGCACAAAATTGTACTAAACGACGCCTAACGGCGGTATTTCCAATGCAGAACAAAGAAAGCAAGTCTTCTTCTGAAAAACCGGAGAGCATTTGGTCAATCAAACCCCGACTGCCGGCTTGCTCCACCTTTTTCAAAACTCCATGGGACTTTTCCCGAAATTCAATCACCTCCTCGGCAGTTTTGCCGCGAATAGCGAATTGCTCAAGAGCTCCTCTACAACTTTTTGGATTACATCCTATCAACCAAACGCGTAGTAATGCTTTCCAAGGCGTTAGAGCCCTAAGCGTCCACGGCCCAGACTGAAAAGCCTTTCCTAAACGTCCAAGCGCCGCCTTGTTCTCACCACTCAAATCAAGAGTAGGGAAGACGCGCCACTGATGAAGGAGAGTCACAGCTTTCTTTAGACTGGAGCCTCCCATCCTCTCCTCTGCAAGCTTCTCTACTTCTCGTCTAAAACGTTCTCCCTTCACGTTGGAGAACGAATTCGAAGCTAGGGCGACTTTGAGGGCATTTCTCGATTGTCGATCCAGGCTAAACGAAAACCTGGCAGCGAATCGGGCCGCTCTGAAAGCTCTCGTTGGGTCATCACAAAAACTGTTGGCATGTAAAATACGGAGCTGCCCTCTCTTTAAATCCCTCACGCCACCGTAGGGGTCAATCAAGGCAGTTCCGCATGCTTTTGCCGCGGAGCTTAAGGCAAAGGCCATCGCGTTAATAGTAAAGTCCCTTCTGCCTAAGTCACCTACTAAATCAGCCGGACAGACCTTCGGCAAACAGCCCGCAGAGGCATAAGTTTCACTCCTTGTGTTAGCAATATCAAGCGAACAACCTCCTCCCGCAATGCGCGCAGTGCCAAATCTCTCATAA